>VMCW01000114.1 GCA_008081175.1 Flavobacteriaceae bacterium | reverse complement strand
GTATACAATGTCTTTGTTACTTTTTATATTTATGATTGGTTCCTCAGAAAAGCCAGAGGTCAGGAGTAGTTACAAATCTATATTGATTCCCAAGCCTAAAAGTTCTCGAACTTGTAAATCACTGATAAGATCATCATCATACAAAAGATGTAGTATAAAATTCCCAGAAACCTTACTGTTAACTTTAAACCGGATGTTAGCATTCCAATCAAAATCTACGTTTTGAGTTTTTTCTAAATAGTTAACATAAAAGCTAAAATTATTTTCCCAGATAATATTCTGCATGATTTCGCGCTTGAAATAACCTGAAATTAAAGCTCCGAAAAACAGCTTACTCCCCTTTTTAGGGTCAACACCAAAATACTTGTTCCCAGTCGCTAAATTTTCAGTGTATTTTTTTGAAACTACGATTGCACGTCCTGTAAGTGGGGAGAGATTTACTCTAAAATCATTATTTTTCTTATAGTACCATCCCAACCCAGCTTGTAAAATTAGTGGAGATAAAAACCTGGAAATCTGCTCTCTTTTTTCCTCTCCTTCTTCTTTGTAGAATCGGTAACCTGGTAGCAGCTGCGTTTTTAAACTCAATAGACCAGAATAACTCCAGTATTGATTGATTTGTTTTCCTACTAAGGAGCCTATTTCAAATCGATCATCAGCCTTTTTTAAGAATTTATTTCCAGAAATATAGGTTGTCCCTAAAGAAAGTAACAGGTTCGTATCCCATACCAATCCACTTCTGTCGGAATAATTGAAATTGTAATCCAATCCATATAAGAATGTAAGGGCACTCTCTCCTCCAGAAATCCAATTGGAAAAATAAGCCTGATTAAAATTAAAACGGGTGTTTCCATAAAATTTCATTCTTTTTCCTCCCATTTCAGACTGTATCACAGCATCAAAAGGAATGGATTCCTCCTCTCCCTCTTGAGCATAGAGACTATTTAAAATCAAACTGAATAGAAAAAAAAGAAAATATTTTTTTGAAATCAAGGGCTGTGATTTTAAGATTGGGTATTGCAAATGTGATTGATAATTATTTCTATCTTGTGTCTAACGAAATTAAAGATAACTATTTTGTTCAAAAACGAAAACATTGTATAAAATGAGTTCTAAAGCATTGCTTTTCATTTTAATTCTGAGCTTAAACTGTGGTTTTTCTCAACTACAAGTCCATTCAAACACTCAAAGTTTAAAAGATAAAGTTACTGCTTTGATGGAAACCGGCATAGAAAATAAAGCCTTTCCTGGAGCTCAAGTTCTCATTTTTAAAAAAGACTCTTTACTGCTCAATGAATCTTTCGGATATCACACCTATGACAAACAGACCCAAGTAACCAATGAACACCTGTATGATTTAGCCTCTTTAACAAAAGTACTTGCCAGCACTTTGGCTTTGATGAAACTTTACGAACTATATGATCTGGAACTTGATGAACCGGCTTCAAATTGGATTCCATTGCTAAAAAGAAGCAATAAAAGGAACAGTTCATTTAAAGCAATTTTAAGTCATAGTGCAGGATGGATTCCTTACATCACACATCAAAATAAAGTATTTAAAAAAAAGGGGGGCTTTAAAAGAAATACACTTTCTTCATACCAAAGCAAACGGTTTCCTAAATCAGTGAGTGATTCTCTTTACGTTCACAAGCGTTATGAACAAAAAATTAAAAAAAGGATCAAAAAAACACCACTCATCAACCCCGGTGAAATGGTTTATTCTGGACTGTTTTTCTTTTTAGTTCCTCAGCTTGTTCGCGATCTAAGTGGCCTTTCTTTTGAAGAGTTTTTAGAGGTGCATTTTTATCGACCTATGGAGTTAGAACGGATAGGGTTTTTACCGACAAGAAAATTTCCTAAATCAGTACTTGTTCCAACAGAACAAGATTCGCTCTTCAGAAAAAAACTCGTTCACGGTTGGGTACACGATGAAGCTGCTGCACTTATGGGTGGAATTTCTGGTAATGCAGGTCTTTTTGCAAATGCAACCTCTATTGCCCCCCTTTTACAAATGCTTCTAAACAAAGGAAACTACAAAAACAGAAACTATCTAAATCCTCAAACCGTGGAGCTCTTTACGAAAAGAACCTATCCAAAAAGTGAAAACAGAAGAGGGTTGGGATTTGATAAACCCACATTGGAACTGGAAGCTCCAGACCGCTACCCCTCTACTGGTGTGAGTAAAGAAACCTATGGTCATACTGGATTTACTGGAACTATGACATGGGTGGATCCAAAAAATGAACTGATTGTCATTTTACTTACCAACAGAGTATATCCCACCAGAGAAAACAGAGGGTTGTACGATGGTGATATTCGACCTAAGCTCATTCAATATGCCCTTGAAGAATAAGCTTTTACTCTTGACAACCCTGTTGTTTCAATCAATGCTTGGACAGACACTTCCTAAAGGTTTTGTTTTTCTTGAAAATGAAATCCCTGATCTAAAAACAGAACTGGGTTATGCTTCTTCAAACAACTTTACCGGAAGGGTAATTAAAGGATATAAAAAAGGTCAAAAAACAATAGGAACGGAGGCCCTCGCTTTGGCATTAAAACAAGTGCAAGAAAATCTGAAACCCTTGGGCTTAGGGTTGAAAATCTTTGATGCTTACCGCCCACAAAGAGCAGTAAATGACTTTATAAACTGGTCTAAACAGCCTAAAGACACGCTCACCAAAAGCATTTACTACCCCAAACTAGCTAAAGATCGGCTTTTTGATCTCGGCTATATTGCATCACGAAGTGGACACAGCAGGGGCAGTACCGTAGACCTTACCTTAATCTATTTAGAAGGTGAAAAAAAGGGGGTAGTTTTGGATATGGGAGGAGTTTGGGACTTTTTTAGTATCCAATCAAATTATTACTATGAGGGAGTCTCAAAGAAACAAAAAAGCAATCGAAAATTGTTGCGTGAAACTATGAAAATTGCAGGATTTTTACCCTATGATGAGGAGTGGTGGCACTTTACACTAAAAGAAGAACCTTTTCCCAACCTGTACTTTGATTTTATTGTCAATTGAAGGAATACTTAAAAGGTTTATTGTATTTACGGGTTTAAAATAGCATTAGGAAAACGGGTTAAATCAATTTCCCATAACAATGGAAGTAACCAGTAAACCATAACTGAGATAAGTACAATAGAAAACAAATTTAAGATAACACCTCGGGAAACCATATCGGGTATTTTTAAATAACCCGACCCAAAAACGACCGCATTAGGTGGAGTGGCCACAGGAAGCATGAAAGCGCAAGATGCAGCAACAGCTGCCCCTACCATAAGACCAAAAGGATGAACACCAACTTCTAAAGCTAAAGGTGCAAGTACGGGCAACAGCATGGCTGTAGTTGCTAAATTGGAAGTAATTTCTGTTAAAAAATTTACTGCTGTAACCAACAAAAGTAGCAATACAAATAAGGGTAAGCCTCCAAAAGTAGTCATTAACTCTCCCAACCAAACAGCAAGACCACTTACCTCAAATGCCTTGGCAAGAGCCATGCCCCCTCCAAAAAGTAGTATAATCCCCCAAGGGAGTTGTACCGTATCTTTCCAGTTGAGTAATACCTTTTGTTCTCCTTTTGCTGGCAAAACAAAAAGAAGTAAACCGAAGGAAATTGCTATAATGGTATCATCAAGTGCTGGTAAAAAATCTTGTAAGAGATATGACCTACTGATCCAACAAAACGCTGCTAAAGCAAAAACAATAGCTACACGACGTTCTTCAAAAGAAACAGGACCTAAATCCCTTTTTAAACGATTAATTTCTGCCCTTCCTCCTGGAAATTCTTTTTGATTAAAAACATAAGCGACTCTAGTGAGATACAGCCAACAAAAAAACAATAAGATTACAGCAATTGGGAAACCAAAAAGAAACCACTGTAAGAAAGTGATTTCGTAACCATAGGTACTAGAAATAACACCAGCCAAAACCAAATTTGGCGGGGTGCCAATGAGTGTTGCTACACCACCTATTGAAGCACTATAGGCTATACCAAGCATCAACGCTTTTCCAAATATTTTGTTTTCATCCTCTATCGTTGCGGGATTGTCTTTTAGTTCTTTTATGATCGCTATCCCTATAGGCAGCATCATAACAGAAGTAGCCGTATTGGAAATCCACATCGACAAAAAAGCAGTAGCTACCATAAATCCCAAAATCACTTTTCTCACATCCGAACCTATAAAGGAAATGATGTTGATGGCAATACGTTTGTGCAGATTCCACTTTTCAATTCCAATGGCTATTAAAAAGCCTCCCAAATAAAGAAAAACATATTTATGTCCAAAAGCAGCTGTTGTTGTGCTGAGTTCCATTCCACCAGAAAGGGGGAAAAGAACAATGGGTAATAAAGCTGTAGCTGCAATGGGTACGCACTCTGTAATCCACCAAATTGCAATCCAAAAAGTAGTAGCTAAAACAGCCTGTCCTTGTTGAGAAAGTCCTTCAAATCGACCTATAAATAATAAAAGAATAAAACAAAGAGGTCCTAATATAAATCCTATTCTTTTCTGCATATTATCAATTTGAAGAAGAAGTATGATCAGATAGCACTAACCAGGCACCGTCTTTTTGTAACCAAGTAAGTGTAAAAAAACCACTGCTATCTTCTATTTCACGAGTGAGATAAAAAGAACCTTGAAGCTGGATAACCTTAGGACTGAGTTGAACCATACTCAAAACTTCAAATTGTAATTTACCCATCAACAAACGACTGGAATAGCTTTTTTTATATCGGTCACGAGTAGCTTCCCATCCGTAGATAGGTCCAGACGACCCTGAAAATACAAGCGCATCTGATTTTATGTACCCTTCCATGAAAGCATCGATATCACCGGAATTCCAATCTGCCTGTTGTTTAAAAAGTGTTCTTACAATAGCCAGAGAGTCTTTTTTAGAAACCCTTTCTTGAGACAAACCATTCCACACGCAAAACAATAAAAGTCCAATTGTCCATTTCATGACTTTTATTTAATCGTAGGGTATTTGATGTTTAGTTGTTCTAAATAAGTGTCGTATTTGGTCTCGTCAAAATAAAATTTTTCTAACTGTGGACGGTACTGTTTCATGATTTCTTCGTTCAAATAAGTGGGAGGAGGATCTTTTTCAGTAATCATGGGTTTGTACTGAGTCTCTTTGCTTTGAACATTTACAAAGTAATCTTTGGCCTGCTCCAACAGTTGAGGTTTAGTGAGAAAATCAATTACTGTTGTGGCTACAACTTTAGCACCCGCAGTAGCTCCTTTATGAGCAATTGGAGTAGCCATAGCAATAGCATTGGACCAGTGATGCCCTTGAAGACCAGGTATATTTGAAGGAAAACGCAAAGTCACCGTTGGAATGGTCCAAGAAATATCACCTATATCATCTGAACCTCCACTAACGGCATTTTTTTGTGGTTTTCCCAAATTAGAAAGTGTGGTTGATAAACCCTCTTGGTTAGTTGATTCAACTTCTTTTTGAACGGCCTTTGCCAATTGTTGGTCCTCATTAGACCATTCAGGAAGTCCTACAGTTTGAATATTTTCAAACATGGTCTCTGCAATCACTTTATTGAAATGTCTTGGCCAAGCAGTCCCTAAAACACGTGAACTTACCTTTGTATCGGTCATCATAGCTGCACCAGCGGCAATGTTATTACCATCGTTGTACATCTTCATGATCCCATCATAGGTAACATCTCTAAAATAGTACCATATTGAAGCTTTAGAAGGAACCACATTGGGTTGGTCGCCTGCATCTGTAAAAATAGAATGTGAACGCTTTAGAGGGTGAAGGTGCTCTCTTTTATAATTCCACCCCACATTCATTAACTCTGCTGCATCCAAAGCACTTCTTCCTCTCCAGGGTGATCCTGCAGAATGTGCTGCTTCGCCATCAAAAGTGTATTCTACAGAAACTAAACCTGTTCCTCTAGCTTGTCCATAAGACACGGAAAGATTACTACTTACGTGTGTGAAAATACACATATCAATTTTATCAAAATAGCCGTCACGAACATACCAAGCTTTAGAAGCTACAAGCTCCTCTGCTATCCCTGGCCAAACTACCAAGGTTCCTCCAAGATTGTTTTTTTTCATTTGCTCTTGTACAGTAAGTGCAGCTGTAATGATTACAGGTATTCCTGAATTGTGCCCCTCTCCGTGACCTGGTGCTCCCTCTACCATTGGTTTGTGGTAGGCAACACCCGGATATTGGGATGCTTTTGGAATACAATCTACATCACTTCCCAAAGCAATAACAGGTCCTGTACCATAAGACCATTTTGCCATCCAAGCAGTTGGAATACCTGAAATACCTCTTTCTACGGTAAAACCAGCCTGTTCTAAAATATGGGTTAGATAAGCAGAAGACTCATACTCCTGAAATCCCAATTCTGCAAAACTGAAAATTTTATCAATCATTACCTGAGTCATTTTGTGTTGCTCTTGTACCTGATTTAATGTTTCTGTTTTTATTTTTTGTATTTGACGCTTTGATAATTTTTCTTGTGCCAACAAAGGCGTAGTTACTAAAAACATACAGGAAAAGAAAAAAAGAGCCCAAAGGGAAGTTTGTTTACGCATAATCATCTTATTTTAACCTAAAATACAAATAAATTGGAATTGAATACCCTAAAAAAGAGTCTTAGATGTTTACTTCTTTTTTCTATTGTTATGCTTTCTTCATGTGAAGACAACTCAAATCGTACAGAAGAAATTCTTGAAAAAAGTTTGAGAGCACATGGAGGAAAAGCACAGTGGGAAAAAATGAAATACGTAAACTACCTCAAAAAAACTACCTTATACGATTCTACCGGTGCTATAGAAAAGGAAATACTTCAAAAAATAACACACCACTGGCGTCCTGAGCGTACTGAAATACAATGGGTAGATGATTCTGGTGTTCTTAATCGTGCCCTAAAACTCAATGGGACTATAAAACTTTTTAAAAATTCAGAGCTCCAAACCGATTCCCAACTATTGGAGCAAACGAAAGCCAACTTAGAGGCGGCCCTTTATGTGTATTGGCAACCCTATAAACTGCTTGATCCTGGAACACAGCTAAAGCATATTGGTACCAAAAAACTCTTGGATACCCTTCCAGTTGAAGCTCTTGAAGTTCGTTATTCAGATGATCCAAAGGCAGATGTTTGGACCTATTTTTTTGATCAAACTAATTTTCGTTTAAGAGCAACCCAGGTAAAACACAACAATAACATCAGCCTAATAGTGAATGAATCTGTTGAGAAAGAAACAGGCTTGTCCCTAAACAAAGAAAGAAAAAGTTACTTTGTAGACGCCTCTGGAAAGATCAAATACTTAAGAGCAGCGTATCGTTACGACCTGACTTTTTTTGAAAGGGATCAATAAAAATACCTTTTAAAGGCTTCCATTGCTGCATAATCTGAAAGTCCCATGGCTCTGTATTTTTCTGCGGTATCTGCATTACGTTCTTCTGCTCGTACCCAAAATTCACGATGATCATTCCCTTGAAACATCACACCATCCTTTTGTGACTGATGGTAAAAAATTGCCTTTCTCTTTCTCAAGACTTGATCCGGACTCATGGGAACTGCCATTTCTATTTCGTGAATCTCCCATTCGTGCCATGCACCTCGGTACAACCAAACCCAACAATCTTTCATAAACGCTTTGGGTTTTAAAATCTTAAGTGCCTCAAAAATAATGTCTAGACACACTCTATGCGTACCATGCGGGTCTGCTAAATCTCCTGCTGCATAAATCTGATGAGGTTTTATGGTTTCTATTAATGCTACTGTTTTTTCAATATCTGCATCAGAAATGGGATTTTTTGCAATGGTTCCTGTTTCATAAAATGGTAGATTCATAAAATGCACCTGTGTATCTGGGATACCAATATATCGTGTGGCGCCAAAACTTTCTCTTTTGCGAATACTACCTTTTAAATCGCAAATAGAACGCGGTGCTGGTTTTTGTGGGTTTACATGAAGAAGTTCTTTTCTTAGCTTTTCTAAATTTTGCGGTGTGTTATCCCCCAAGATGTCAGAGCCCACTTCGACATATTTTAGTGCATCTTGGTCTGAAACAGCAATGTTTCCAGAGGTCTGATAGGCGATATGAACTTCGTGCCCTTGTGATACTAATCGGTCAAAAGTACCTCCCATCGATATGACGTCATCGTCAGGATGAGGACTAAAGATGATGACACGTTTTTTTTCTGGGACTTTACGTTCGGGGCGGTGGGTATCATCGGCATTTGGTTTTCCTCCAGGCCAACCGGTAATTGTATGTTGTAAACGGTTGAACATCTCTATGTTTTAATCGTAAGAAGAGCCATGCTGTGCCAATAAATCCGACATTCCATTTTGGTTGTAGTCCTCATCGGTAAGTTTTAATATGGACTTGTTTACACGCTCCGATAGCCAGGCTATAGCCTTGGAACGATTGGCTTCATTCCAATCACAACTACTAACCAACCAGGGTGTTTTGATTCTTGTCAATTCCGAAGCGGCCTCTGTATCTAAAATAAGTGTTGTGTTTTTATGATACTGAAGGTAGGTTGTAGGAATTTTATCAGTAATTTTTCCTTCTATCGCTTTCTGGATAATTTCTGCCTTATAGGTTCCCCAAGCCATAAGAAGGATTCTTTTGGCATTTAGAATGGTTTGAATCCCCATTGTTATGGCTTTTCTTGGTACATTTTCAATACCTTGAAAAGCTGCACTAGCATCAAAACGGGTAAGGTGGTCCAGGGTTATGGTCCGGGTTTGTGAGTTGAGATGGGATCCTGGTTCATTAAAACCAATATGTCCTGTACGACCAATACCGAGAATTTGAAGGTCTATTCCTCCTAGCTTTTTTATTTTCTTTTCGTAGGCTATACAAGAGGCTCGTAACTCTTCTGGGGTAACTTCTCCATTGGGAATGTGAATGTTTTCTGGTTCAATATCAATCCCATTAAACAGGTTTTGATGCATGAAATGATAGTAACTCTGTACATCCTCTTTGGAGATAGGGTAATATTCATCCAGGTTGAATGTAATTACATTTTTAAAGCTTAGTCCTTCCTCTTGATGGAGGCGAACCAATTCGCGATACACACTTAAAGGACTAGAACCCGTTGCAAGACCTAGGACACAAGTTTCCTTTTTCTTTTGTTTAGCAAGAATAAGTTTTGCTATGCAATGTGCTATGGCTATGGATCCATCTGAGGAATTATTGACAATGACGTTATGTAATTTCTCATACCGTGTTTCTTCAAAACTTCCCGGCGCCTTGTACTCTAAAAGCGCTGCTTTGGTTTGATCAATCATCGTAAAAAATTTTGCGAATTTAAATGTACGTTTTATTTGGTATAGAATAGAACTTTTAAGTTTTACTTTTTTTTTAATTCATTAAATAACTTAACTTAAACAAAATTAAATTATGAAACATTTAGCCAGCGGCCTTTTACTTAGTATCTTATATACAGGTGTTTGCTTTTCTGGCAATGCTGTTTCTTATTTCACAGATGCTCTAGATACTCAGTTAATATCATTGAATTTAGAGTGTGAAGGTGAACACGATGAAAATAAAAACCTCTTTTTTCACTTTGGTAATCAATTTGAGTTTATAAAAAGTACTTCTATAAGCATTGTGTCTAAGAGGGGAAACAACAACTACCTCTCTTTAGCTTTCCCTGTTTATATACCCCCTCCAGAAGCCTAATCTTCTTTGCCTTTTAATAATTTATTCATTTTCCCATTTAGGGAGACAAACTTTTATTTAATACTTATGTTTACAAACATCAAAGGAAATCTTCTTGGAGGATTGACTGCCGGAATCGTTGCTTTACCGCTTGCTTTAGCATTTGGAGTTAGTTCTGGCTTGGGACCAAGCGCTGGATTGTACGGTGCCATTTTTTTAAGCTTTTTTGCTGCTTTATTTGGGGGTACTGCAACACAAATATCTGGACCTACAGCACCTATGACTGCTGTAAGCATGGTCGTCATTGCAGAAATTATAAATGTCCAAAATGGTTCCATTGAAGAAGCCTTACCCTATATCTTAGCCGTTTTTTTATTGAGTGGTTTATTTCAAATTGCTCTAGGATTCCTAGGAGTAGGAAAATACATTAAATACATACCCTATCCTGTTGTTTCCGGATTTATGACAGCTATTGGTGTTATCATTTTAATAACGCAGATTCTACCAGTAGTAGGATATGATACTAAGAATGACAAAGAATTTATCGAACAATTCAAACCATTAGCAGAAGAGCATCTATTAGAAAAAATCCTAATTGAAGAATCTAATGAAGGCCTTCTAGTTTTAGAAGATTTTGAAGAAACCATCAAGAGAGCCAGTGAAGTTAATGAAGTCAGTATCTACGAAGAGGCTGAAAATTTAGCAAAAAATAACACTTCTGGTGTTATCGGAACAATACGAGCACTACCTCGAGCTGTTATGAACATCAACTGGATTGAAGTAATTCTAGCTTTAGGAACTATTTTAATCATTTATGGGTTTAAAAGGATTACCACTGCTATCCCCAGCACACTAGTGGCTTTAGTAGTTATTTCAGGGATAGCCATTGGTTTTGGAATAGAATACAAATCCATACAACAAATCCCAATAGGTTTTCCAAAAATTCAATCGAAACTCTTTACAGATTTAAACCTTTTGGAGGTTTTACCTTATTTGCTCACAGCTATAACACTGTCTCTTTTAGGAGCCATAGACTCCCTGCTCACCTCTGTAGTAGCAGACAATCTCACCAAAACACGTCACCTTCCAAACAAGGAACTTATCGGTCAGGGAATTGGTAATTCTATTGCTTCTCTTTTTGGAGGAATCCCCGGAGCAGGAGCTACCATCCGCACAGTGGTTAACATACAGTCTGGTGGTACAACCAAACTTTCGGGTATGGTTTCCTCGCTAGTACTATTATTGATTCTTTTAGTACTAAGCCCTCTTGCTTCACAAATTCCAGCAGCAGTATTAGCAGGTATATTAGTAACCGTAGGTATTGGTGTTATGGACTATAAAGGGTTAAATGCGCTTAAAAAAATACCCCGAACAGAGGTAATTATTATGGTAGTAGTTCTCCTATTGTCCGTAATATGGAACTTGGTTTACGCAGTTGGAATAGGCCTTGTTCTCGCTTCCTTGTTCTTTATGAAAAAAATGGCAGATGTCTCCAAGGACAATACCAAAATAACCACCATAGCTGAAGAAAAAGTTTGGGAAGATGAAAAGAAGCTAAGCGCTTCTTTTCAAAAAAATGTTTTTATCAAACACCTCAGTGGACCCTTGTTTTTTGGATTTACCTCTGAATTTGTCGCTCTTTCAAATCAAATTCCAAAATCTGCAACTAGCGTGATTATTCGTATGAGTAAAGTTCCCTATATCGATCAGTCGGGCCTCTTTGCTTTAGAAGATGTTTTGATGGATTTAAAACAAAAAAATATTGAGATTCTTTTTGTAGGAATTCAAAAACAACCAAAGTATTTGATGAGAACTATCGGTATCATAGGAAAGCTGATTCCTGAAGAACACGTCTTTGAAAATTTTGAAAACTGTAAAAAATTTGTAAAAGAAAAGCATGTAAATATTACAGGCTAGTAATTTTGTTGATCTAGAGGCTTCCACAAGAAGCCTCTTTTTATTCCGGAAGGCTAATTTGAATGTTTTTATTTTCTATTTCAGATACCTTAACAAGCAATCCTTTTTCAAAAAGAGAGGGGAGTGAATCCAACGAAACTCTTTTATCTTGCGGTTTATAGTTGGTGTAATCTTGAAATAGAAAACCGCTCATTGTCCTTTTGTTTTTTGCTTTGCGAAAACGGGTTCCACCACCATCTGTTAAATAGTTGTAGGCTAAATAATCTATTTCATAGTTTTTTTGGTTTATCCAATAACGGTATTCGTCTTGAAAATCATCACCTCCACCTTGCTCAGTAAAACCTACTTTGACTACCCAGTAGAATTGTTCTAAAATTTTGGTAGACCCCAACAATTCAGAAATAACCGCCCCATCTTTAAGCGGCTTTGGAAGCTGAAAAAAGTACATGACAGAATTTAATGAATTGGAATACACATTTGCCATGCTGTCTTTCAGCTTAATTTGCTCTCCGTTTTGAAATCGTTGTAATGGGTGTTGAGAGGTCATCACATCTTTTAAGTGATTTCCTTCTTTTTCGGTACTTCTTTGAAAGGAATAAAACCCCTTTTTTCTAGTCAATTTGTAACTGTAATCCCGAAAATCAAAAGAGACGGTATGTTCATTTTGATCCCAACCGTGTGAAGCTATAGACCTTTCAATAATTTCCTCTACAGTAGGTTTCTGCAGTGGAGTGCATGCAACAACATAAAAAACAAATAGCAGTACTATTTTTTTCATAAACTACTTTAATAAATTATTGATAAATCGAATAAAAAAGCAAGATACAACTAAAAGATATGGTTTACATTTGGTTAAAATTTTTTCTAATGGAAATTCTCAAAACCTTAATCATAGGAAGCGGTCCTGCAGGTTACACTGCAGCCATTTACGCTGCACGTGCTGACTTAAAACCAGTTGTTTACACCGGTATGGAACCAGGGGGTCAACTGACTACCACAACAGAGGTGGATAACTTCCCCGGATATCCAGAGGGTGTTGATGGCCCTACAATGATGGTACAACTTCAACAGCAAGCAGAGCGCTTTGGCACGGAAGTCCGTGTAGGTTTTATAAACAAAGTGGAACTTTCAAAAACACCCGGAGGCATCCACAAGGCCTACACTGAAGACGGAACTACCCTACATGCTCAGACCATCATCGTAAGCACTGGGGCCTCTGCAAAGTATTTGGGTCTCCCCAGTGAACAGCGTTTACGTGGTGGTGGTGTTTCAGCCTGTGCCGTTTGCGATGGTTTTTTCTATAAGGGACAAGAGGTAGCTATTGTAGGAGGTGGAGACACCGCTGCAGAAGAAGCAACCTATCTTGCAAAAATTTGCTCCAAGGTAACTATGCTAGTTAGAAAAGATCAAATGCGTGCTTCTAAAGCCATGCAACACCGTGTGACAAATACTCCTAATATTGATCTTAGATACAATACAGAAATAGACGAAGTTTTAGGAGATCAAGTTGTAACTGGTCTTCGTATGAAAAACAACCAAACAGGGAAAACAGAAGAAATAGCTATAACAGGACTCTTTATTGCCATAGGACATCAGCCCAACACAGGTATCTTTAAGGGTCAACTTGATATGGATGAAGCTGGATATCTAATTACCAAGGGCAAAAGCACTGAGACAAACCTCCCTGGAGTTTTTGCCTCTGGAGATGTTCAAGACAAAGAGTACCGTCAGGCAGTTACCGCTGCTGGAACAGGGTGTATGGCCGCTTTAGATGCCGAACGTTATCTGCAGAGTGTAGAAGATTTGATTGAAGCTTGAGAAAGCTAATCTAAAGTTTGCTGCAAAGCCTCCCATTGTTCCATAAGCGCTTCCAACTCCTTTTTTTTGGATTGATAGGAATCAAAAAAATTCGGTTGACTGATTGTTTTTTCATAATCCACTTCTAGGTCAAAATCGATTTCTTTAATTTCTTTTTCAAGAACCGTAATTTTTCGCTCTAGTGTTCCTATTTTTTGTTGTATTCCCCTGAGTTGTTTTTGTTTTTCAAAATCGTTTTTCTCTTGTTCTTTTGAACTGGGCTTTTCTGGGGAAGGTTTTGACTTTTTTTCAAGCTCTTTTAGAGATGAAAGTTTTTGATGTTCCAAATACGCATTTATATCTCCTAGGAAAGGAGTGACCTTTCTGTCTTTAAAAGCCACTACTTTTTCACATAAGCCTTGTAAAAAGTCTCGATCGTGAGAGACTAAAATCAAAGTACCTTGAAATTTAACCAACGCTTCTTTTAGAACCATTTTTGAAGCAATATCTAAATGGTTGGTAGGTTCATCCATTACCAATACATTAAATGGTTGAAGCAATAACTTACAAAGGGCTAATCTGTTGCGCTCTCCACCAGAAAGGACATGAACTTTTTTGTCCACTGCCTCTCCAGGAAAAAGAAAAGCACCCAATAAGTCTCTAACTTTTGTTCTGTTTTCTGGGGTTGCAGCATCCTCTGCAGCCTCAAGTACGGTTTGAGTACCGTCCAAATAGGTTGCTTGGTTTTGTGCAAAATACCCGATTTCTACATTGTGTCCCAAACGAACCTTTCCTTCACTTTCCAATTCTCCAACCAGGATTTTTGCAAGAGTAGATTTCCCTTGACCATTTTGACCTACAAAAGCGATTTTTTCTCCTCGAACCAACTCCAGGTTTACCCCTTGTAGTACTTTTTTTTCTCCAAAAGCCTTAGAAAGTTGTTTGGTTTCCATAATAATTTTTCCCGGCTGCTTTGAGATTGAAAATTCAAACTTTATTCGTTTGTTCTCCTCGGGGTCAATTTCAATGCGATCCATTTTTTCGAGCTTTTTAATCAGCGATTGGGCCATACTAGCCTTAGAAGCTTTTGCACGAAATCGTTCGATGAGTTTTTCCGTTTGCTGAATTTGTTTCTCTTGATTCTTTTGGGCCGCCTGCTGTTGCTCTCTCAACTCTTGTCTTAGCAACATGTATTTTGAATACGATTTTTTGAAGTCAAAAATACGTTGTTGAACAATTTCAATCGTTCTATTTGTCACCTGATCCAAAAACATTCGATCGTGCGAAACAAGTACTAGAGCACCTTTAAACTTCTTAAGAAATTGTTCCAGCCATATAATGGATTCAATATCTAGATGGTTGGTGGGCTCGTCCATTAAGAGCACATCGTTGTCTTTCAATAATAATTTAGCCAATTCAATACGCATACGCCACCCTCCGGAGAACGTATCCGTTTGTGCATTCAAATCTGTCATGGAAAATCCAAGGCCCAAAAGTATTTTTTCTGTTTGAGCTTGGTACAGGTAACCTCCTATCATTTCATAACGGGTGTTCAATTCTGTAAGCTCATCCAGTACAGCCATATAGGAATCACTTTCAAAATCCTGGGTTTGTTCCATAATTGTATGGATTTCTTCCTGACGAGCCTCTACTTGTTTGATTTCTTCAAATGCGAGATAAGCTTCTTCTAAAACCGTACGTCCATTTTCAAAATCTAAATCTTGAGGTAAATAACCTATTTTACAATTTTTTTCTAGAGCAAAACTTCCTGATGTCGGTTGGTTTACAGAGGCAATTAACTTTAATAAAGTAGATTTTCCTGCCCCGTTTTTTCCAATCAAACCCACACGATCACCTTTGCCTAAACGAAAGGAAATCGAATCGAATAGTGTCTCCCCACCAAAACTCAGACTTATATTATGAGCATTTATCATATTGTACTTGACTGTTTATTTAAATAGGATTCAAAACGATCAATAGTTACTGAAGGTGGAAGTGCGAGATCGTTGTCTATGTATTGTAACAACCAGTGGGCCAGTAAGGGTCCCATAAGCAAACCTCTAGTACCCAAACCGTTCAAGACATACAGCTGTTCCTTTTTGGGGTGACGCCCTAGAAGAGGCCTGCGGTCTTGTACGGTTGGTCGAAGTGCTGCACGATGTTCCATCACTTCATAACCGGAATGGATCATTGAATTCAGTTTATCCATAAGCCACTCTTTTCCTTGGCTCGTAGGAAGGGTGCTCTTGTCATCCCGACTGAAAGTTGCTCCAACCCAAAAAACATCTTCACCCATTGGAACAATAAAAATACCTTTCCCTTTAATGATTCTCTTTTGTGAAAGTTCACGCGAACGAATGTGAAGAAATTCTCCCTTTGAACCAGTCAAAGGAAGATAGGAAAACCAGGGGTTTGCTTTTAAACCATACCCCTCACAAAAAACAATTCTTTCGGCTTGGATTCCTTTGTATTCAATTCCATTTTCCATAAACTTGAGCTTATCATACTCAAAGGCTTCATTATAAAATTGATTCTTAAGTACCCGTTCCCTATACACCTTCAACATTTTCTGAATATGTACTTTTCCTACATTTTTAAGTTGTGCGTATCCTGCGTTTTCTTTGATTCCTTCTACAGAGGTTTGAATAAACTCTGCTTCCATAAAGCGATTTAATCCCTGAGTATGTGCTGCAACGACCCAATTATTTTGGTCTGCAACATCGCTAAAAGAATAGATTATGGGTTGTTTATCAAAAATAGATGTCCCAAATTCTTTTTCAAAGTCTAGATAGCAAAGTTGTGCATACTCAAAGAATTCAAGAGCATTCCAAGCCAAAGTAAATCTCTTTAATATAGTAGGATTAAATACCCCTCCTGCATTACTACTAGCTCCTGGTCTTTGATCGGAAAAAACCACAAAGTCTTTATACTGCTTTTGAAGTACTCTGGAGTAGTGAAATCCAGCTAGTCCATAACCGACGATGAGGGAGTGTATCATTGCAACAAAAATAGTATAAAAAAAGCGCTATTGTTTCCAATAGCGCTTACTCTTATTGTGTATTTCAGCTTAGTTGTTCCACATGTCTTGTTCAAAATCCCTAATTGTCGATTTGATGCGTTCGGACTCAAGAAGTTGGCGCAAAGCATCTTCGTAGATGTATTCTTTCACTTCTCGATCTTCGTATACGTTTTCTTCTTTGTAGATCACTGCATTAAACCTTCTTGCGTTCAGCATCATATCATAGCTAACGGGTTGAGACGAATTTCTGGTATTAAAAACCATGTGTTTATTTAAGGTTTCTCTTGCATCAGGGAACCAAATCCAAAATAAAGGCACTAGTGCATTTGCCATTGCTTCTGGTCCTTGGCTAAGGGTAGAGACATCAGGAGCTACTGGAGCGACACCTAAAAGCCTGTATTTCATTTCACCGAGACGCTTATTAAAATACCATGTTCCTTTGATGCGGTATTGAACTACTTTGTCTGATTCTATCTTATAGATATCGTAATCGTCTTCCGTTACTGTTTCACCTGCGTTCTGTTTTGATATCCCTTCAGGAGAAAGTCTTCTCAACTCTAATACTTCTGCAAGATCCTCTTCTGTTAGCTTTTCATTGAAATAATCAGTTGCATAGATTTCCGTAATTTCTCCGTTACTTATACCATCCATCAGCACTCTGAATAGTGATTTTCTGTTATTGGATAAATTCCCGTTATTGATTGTTGGATAATAGTAGGGGAAGTTGATGCGTTCATCTAAATCAATGATCTCCCAAATCGTTTTTTGCCACAACACATCTCGATCGTCAACATAACCATAAGCGATAGGTTTTGTCATTACCGCATTGGCCAACTCATCATTTATTCCCACTTCTTGTGGAACTCTTGCATTTAACAAATTGGCTTGTCCAAAACCTAGGTTAAAGGCTAATAATGAGGTGATTAAAACAAAAAATATCGATTTTTTCATGTGAAATCAGATTAGTTGATTGTGATAGATATTGGAGACGTCTGTTTTAATTTATAACTCGGATTTGAAGGAATAATTACTTCAATATCTGAGATGATAACTGTTTGCCCATTTTTGATTCTACTCAGCATTTGAATAGCTTTGGAGTCCAATCGATTTCCATTGATTACCATACTGGGCTGACCAGGAGCTCTAAATCGAAAGGATTTAGTCTCTAAGGGTAAATCAAAATCAAAGTCTTCAAGTCGTGCTTCTACGGTACCGCGTTCTAAACTGGATTTAGGGATAGTAAAAGAACCCGATTGTCCTCTAAAATATCCTGCTGGCTTTGGTATATCCTTAATTCTAAACGTAGAGACAGAAGAAACACGATTGCCATCTGGGAGTGTACCAGAGACATTGATTTTTACTTCCCGTCCTGTTCCTGGAAATAAATTGTATTTACTCCCTCTCACTCGCTTTAGTCCTGGTGCACTAGCAGTAATTTTACTGTCTTGAATACCCGGTATTGAAATTGTAATTGGATTTTGAACACCGCGATAGACCACATTCATTTTATCTGCTGAAATTACAGCGGAATTAGGCTTAGAAATTACGGTATACGTTTGATTTACCTTAATTCTGGACTCTTCACCTTCATTTAAGAAGACTAAATCTCCCTCTATGGTGTGGTCTCCAGGATTTCCAGAATTTACGTTTAGTCGAATACCTCCAGGTATCAACTCATAATCTTCCTCTGTGAGGGTTATTCCATCAATTTTAAGATCAACACCGTTTGGATTTTGTGCGCCTCCTTTTCTGCCTAAAATAACGCTTCCGTTAAACTGTTCCCCTTGGTAATAGGCGCCTTTTTCTGTAACCAAAAGACTCGTGTAGTTCATTTGGTTTACTTTGGAAGACATCTTCAACTCTTTCCCCATTAAAGTGGTGTACACATCATTTTCAGTTTGTCGGATGTCGTTTTGCATCATGGTCAACTTTGCCAGAGAGGAAATTAAAGGAAATCCTTTGAAGTTTGCATCGAGCCAGGGTTCATCCATTTGGTCCCTATTTTGAATATTATTGTTTTGATCTCCCGTAAAAAATCGAGCTTCAACCATTTCAATAGACTCTGGATATCGACTACCAAAAACTTGAATTACATGCATTTTATAATCTTGGATCGTTTCTATAAACTCACTTTTTGCTTGATCTGACCCTTCTTTAAACCAGATTACATCAAGAGCTTCACCCTTATCCATTTGGGCAAATTCCTTAAGTTCTGGGTCTTTCTCTCTTTGCTTTTCAGTAATAGTTCTTTTCAGGTCTTCAATGGCGTTGTAAAAATCATCTGACTTTTGCTTGATTTGCTCAGCTGTACTTTTGTGTGTAATCCATTTCCCTCCTTTTTCTTCAGCATTGACAATAATGTTTTCCAGAAGGGCTTTATTACTGACAGCTACGCGTTCATTTGCATCAGTTATTTTTTCAAACATCTGACCAAACCCATCCAATACTTCTTTAGACACATTTAGTGCAAGCATGGTGATAAACACCAAGTACATGAGACTGATCAGTTTTTGTCTGGGGGTTTCTTTAGCTCCTGCCATTTTACTTTATTTTTTGTTCATGGCTTCTAGCATGCCATTGTAAACGTTATTAAGTGCAGCAAGATTTGCAGACAAATTCTCCATTTGCTGTTTGAGTTCTTCTGCATTTTGATTGACAGCAATTTGTTTTTTATAATTCGCATTTAGCTCTTCAAGCTGAGTTGCGGCATTACTTAGTTCTTTAGAGTAACTTTCAGAAGCAGCTACGGCTTGTGAAGCAGGACCAAGAGCTTTTGCAGAATCTTCTAGGTCTTTGATACTTTTTGCTAAGGAATTCATCAAATTGACATCCAATTTAGCTTCTGCCATCAACGCATCAATTTTAGACGAAAGTCCTTGTTCTCCTCCTGAAGCTCTTCCGCTAGCGGTTGAATCTCCTTTTAATTTTTTTACAAAATCTTGATGTTCTTCTTTGATTTCTCCTGTATTCAAAGCTGAAACTGTAAATATCAAGGCCTCTGTTCCCAGTCCTAAACCAAGGACTAACCCCCCTGTAATAGGTCCAATTTCTAAGTGAAGAATTTTAAATAGTGCCCCTATAATTACAACAGCACCTCCAAGTCCAAAGAGCATGTGCATTGCTACTTTGCTACGAAGCCTTTTGTTTAACGCTTTATCTGTCATTGTTTCTAGTTTTTGATTGATTTAGATGTAATATTTTATGTTACTAATTTATTTGATTTTTACTTTTTGAGATCCGAGATAATCCTGTACGGTTCTAAATCCAATATAGCTTCGTGCGGTATCCGAATATTCATAATCTCTGGAACTCACACGTAGGTAGTATGCAACGTCTTTCCATGAACCTCCTCGAACCACTTTTCGCTTTTCTGTTTCAAAAGAAATATTTGGATTTAAAGAAGAAACATATTCATAAGAACCCGGATCGTAGGATGAAATGGTCCATTCAGCTACGTTTCCAGCCATATTGTATAAATTGTAGTCATTTGGAAGATAGGATTTTGCCTCTACGGTGTAGACCGCTTGATCTACGGCATAATCTCCTCTTAATGGTTTAAAGTTTGCTAAAAAGCAAGCTCTGTCGTTAAGCAAATAGGGCGATCCCCAAGGATAAGTTCCCGAAGGTATTCCTCCTCTTGCTGCGTATTCCCATTCCGCTTCGCTAGGGAGTCTAAAACGACTTACACTAGGTTTTCCTTTATCTCTCTGATAACCATTTTTATAATTTGTTCTCCAGTTACAAAAGGCAACAGCTTGGGTCCAAGAAACTCCAACCACAGGATAGTCTTGATAGGCAGGATGAGAAAAATAATCGTTGTGCATTGGTTCATTATAGGAATAGGTAAAATCCTTAATCCATACCGTTGTATCTGGATAAATCTGAATTTCCTCTTTTTTGATAAAAGGCGTGCGATCTATAAATTGTTTACGGGTACGTTTAGATTCTGCTGCAGCTGCCTCTGCATCGAACCAAGTGTATGCATATACGATTTTCGAGACGTCAAGTTTTATTTCTCCATTGTACCACTGCTCAGGAGGTAGGTAAAGTGAATCCATCACCTCAGCATAGTTCCTGTCTTTATAATCTTCTGTATCCCAGGTTAGGTCTGCATTCCAATTAAGAGCACGTCCTGCATATAAGTCTTCGGAAACATCGTAATAGTTCTCCCGCATATACTTTTGGAATTCACTGAGCTTCGTCGTATCTGCATCTTTAAAAGCAAATTCTCCTATACCGTCTCTGTCATCCTCTCCAAGTTCTAATTCATCTGCCTTTCTTGCTAGCATAGCAAGAGCTATAGAATCCTTGACCCAGTAAACAAACTGTCGATACTCACTATTAGTAATTTCTGTTTCATCCATATAAAAGGAAGGAACAGTAACGGTTCTGGCAGGTGCATTTTGAAGCTGAGCAATGTCTTCATCAGACTTTCCCATTATATAGGCGCCACCTTCTACTAGAACCATCCCATAGGGTTTTTCCCCGAACCACTTTTTTTGTTTTACCCCTATAAGTTCTCCTCTGTTTTTATTTCCACAAGAAACAATTACAAGGCTCAGAGCTAATGCAACTAAAAGTCTTTTCATTAATATTTTATTAAAACTAGTTTGATGCTTTAATATCATATAAAACTAGTTATTTTTTTACTAAAAGTGTAAAATTCTTTAACAATTACACTTTTTTAATCTTCAATATATAATTTTTCACCTTAAAAGATCAAAGCAATCTTCGGATGGCATTATACCATCTTTCTGGAATTATATCGCGTGATGCGAACTCATAATCTTGTTCGGTGCATGCTAATAACGAACTTGTTTTTAATTTATTATCTAAATGGGAATCATTTGTAATCTCCATCCACCATCGATTACTCTTTTCACTTTTATAAAAAACCATGGTTTGATTAGAAAGGGCAACACTGTATTTGATAAAGCCTTCTTTTGTATTTATTGGATTTTCATCAAAACGATAATGTACACCTTCAATAAAATACCATACAATTTGTGCCAAGAGTTGATCCATTACTGGGGTTGCATTTATTTCAAATAAACCTAAGAAGCTCACCCGATCACTTATACCAGCGTAGCGGCTTAGCCCACAAATAGATCTAGAATCGATACCGTTTGGTTGACCTTTAAGGGGGTCTGCTAGCGCTTCCCAAGACAGGCACTTCATGTCAAAACCAACAATATCAGCATCCCGTAAAACAGGCTCAGCGAGACGCAAGTCATCCAGTAGTTGTCCCAATCGAACCCCATCAAAATACAGCTTGTCCATTAAGTCCTTTTCCTCTACAGCACAATAATAACTCTGGTGACCTAGATTGGTATAATTGTTTAATACATTGGGTTTTTCCATGATAATTTTACTCATGTAGGACCTTCCAGAGATCAGTTCATCTTCCTGTGAAAAATCAAAGGAACGATCTACAGCAACCACGTTAACCAACTGTTTAAATTCTTGAAAAACTTGGTACATGGGATAAATCAAATCATGACTACCTCCTATAAAAATAGGGATGATATTCATTTGTTTTAAGTGATATCCTATTTCTTTTACAGCAAAATAGGTGTCCTCTACTTTCGAGCCATTGGGTAAGTCTCCAAGGTCAGCGATTTTTACATTCCAATTTCCTGGAAACAATTCGTAAAACGCTTTTCTGAATCGTGCAAGGTCGTACTGAATGTTTGGGAAAAAACTATTGCGGTATTCACTAAGGCCGATAAGGGCTACGTGTAAGCCCTTAAGCTCTGGCAGGCCCAAAGAAGTTGTATGAATAGCAATGTTTTTTCCTAGAACTTGTTTGGGCAACAGAGCAAGTCCGAGTAAAGATTCTTCTTCAACAGGGCGCAAAAGTTCTAAACTCATTTTTTCTTAACAGATTTCTTTGTCGTTTTCTTTGAAGTTTTTCCTAGATAAGTTTCTGCCTCTGTCAAGGTGAGCTTGGCTGCATCTATTTCTTTACCGATTTCTATTTTTTGCTTTCCCCTTATAATATGATGCCTCCCCCATC
>VMCW01000019.1 GCA_008081175.1 Flavobacteriaceae bacterium | reverse complement strand
ATAGAACGGAACCTTTTTCTAGGGATTTACTTCAAAAATATATCGACCAGCAGGAACAGGATATTTTTGAAGTTAAGCAAAAGCGTTTTGTCGTGAGCTATCCCGATCAAACCCCAATTGGATTTGTCGATCTTTTCGATTTTGAGCCACTGCATCGCAGGGCAGGGATAGGAGTTATAATCCACCCTGATCATCAAGGAAAAGGATATGCAAAAAGAGCTTTAGAATTGGTTGAGGAATTTGCAAAAAAGCAATTGAATTTGCACTCGCTCTTTGCCAATATAGCTGAAGAGAACGGCGCTAGCCTAAAAGTATTTGAGTCTTGTGAATTCCGCCGTATCGCAGAGAAAAAAGAATGGAATTTTTATGAAGGTCGATTCCATGATGAATATCTTTATCAAAAATTACTCTCATAATGTACAGAAGAAAACTCTTTTTATTGATTAGTATTTTAGGAATTATTCTCGGGATTTTCTTCGTTTTTAAATTTTATCAAACCTTTTTTTGGAGTAATACACAATTTGAAAATGATTTTTCATACGTCTTTGTTGATAGGGATGATACAATAGATTCTTTAACCCTTCAAATGAAACCTTTGTTGAAATCAACAAAAAACTTTTTGATCGCAGCAGAAAAAAAAGGTTATGCTCAGCGTATTCGATCAGGAAAGTATCGAATTCAGAAAAGTATGGGTAACAATGACATTATCAACACCTTGCGTTCTCAAAGACTTACAACAAAAGTTGTTTTTAATAATCAGGAACGTATAGAGGATCTTGTGGGTAGGGTCGCAGAACAGATAGAAGCTGATAGCCTCTCTTTATTAAAGTCTTTTTTGGATCCTGCTTTTTTGGAAGAAGCCGGTTTTACTGAGGATAATGCGCTGGCCATGTACCTTCCAAACACCTATGAAGTTTTTTGGGATACTACACCAGAAAATTTCAGGAACCGTATGTTGACATATTATCAGTCGTATTGGAATGAAAATAGAAAAAACAAAGTAAAATCCCTTGGTTTGACTCCTGTAGAAGCGGTCATTCTAGCATCTATTGTTCAAAAAGAATCCGTTCAAGTTGAGGAACAGAATACAATTGCTGGGGTTTATTTGAATAGATTAAAGAAAAAGATGAAGCTCCAAGCAGACCCTACTGTTATTTATGCTATGAAAAAAGTAACTGGAGATTTCCAACAAGTCATCAAACGAGTTTTGTATAAAGACCTAAAGTTGAACTCACCTTACAATACTTATAAAGTCAAGGGGCTACCCCCGGGACCTATTACTATGCCCGATTTAAGGACATTGGAAGCAGTGCTTCATCCAGAGCAACACGACTACCTCTACTTTGTTGCTGCTCCAGAAAAGATTGGATATCATTTATTTGCATCCTCGTTAGCAGAACACAATAGAAACAAAAAAAAGTACACACGCTGGTTAAACAACCAAAAAATATACCGCTAATAAGAACCTTCAATTAAAAAAATTGCAGGTCTTTTATTTAAGTCTACTTTTCTTTTCTTCCATTGTAAAACGGTTGAAGTAGAAATAAACTCAGTAGGTAAAGTCAAATCACAAGCGACACAGAGCAGGGTGTTGGGATCAAGAGTTTTGAGGATTTCTTGCAACAAGGCTTCATTTCTATAAGGTGTTTCTATAAAAATTTGTGTTTGCTTTTCTTTTAAAGAAAGCCTTTGGAGCTTCAGTAAGGCTTGGGTTCTTTGTTTTTTATCAATGGGAAGGTATCCGTTAAAAGCAAAGCTTTGTCCGTTCATACCGGAACTCATTAGTGCAAGGAGAATTGAAGAAGGACCAACATGTGGTTTTACGGTGATGCCCTTTTGGTGTGCTCTGGAGACAATAACTGCTCCAGGGTCTGCAACACCAGGACAGCCAGCATCGGAAAGAAGCCCCATAGAATAGCCCTCTAAGCAAGGGTTTAGATAGTTGATTAGTTCTTCTTCAGTGGTAAATTTATTAAGTGGATAAAGATGGAGGTCGTTTTGGTTTTTATTGGGTGCTACTTTTTTAATGAAACGACGTGCCATTTTTTCATTTTCTACAATAAAATGGTTTAGGCCTTCTATGGGTTTTTTTATTGAGATTGGCAAAATCTCAATAATAGGATTATCTCCTAGGGGTGTTGGAATGAGATGCAATACGACAGGATTAGAGGTTTGAGCACTCATCAGTTCAATTCTTTTACAATTCGATTACAGGCATCCTCCAATAGTGTGAAACAATGTTTAAAGTCTTCAGTGCCTCCGTAGTAGGGGTCTGGTACTTCACTGTCCCCCAGTATGAGCTGTACTTTGTTTTCGTGTTCAGCACTAGAAGCCAATGCTTTTACATTTTTATAATTGGACCAATCCATGACATAAATACGATTAAAATTTTCGAAATCTACAGCGGTAAACTTGCGAGCTTTAAGATTACTGATATCTATGTTGTTTTCTTTGGCAACTGCAATACTCCTTGAATCGGGTGCATTTCCTATGTGATAGGCTGCTGTACCTGCTGAATCAACTGCTATGTTCTTTGAGGCTTTTGATTCGAGTATCCCTTGGGCAAGTGGAGACCTACAAATATTACCCAAACAGACCATGAGTATTTTTGTAGGGTTCATGATCTATAGTTAAAGGGTTAACTTTTGGCTTAGATCTTCTACGTATTTTCTGAACTGTTTATCAGTAAAAGTTAGATTATCAACAGTTTTACAAGCATGTAAAACAGTAGCGTGGTCCCGTTTACCAATTTGATTTCCGATACTGGCTAAGGAAGCTTTAGTGAATTTTTTTGCAAAATACATAGCCAATTGCCTCGCTTGAACAATATGTCTTCTTCGTGTTTTCGATTGGAGGGTTTCCACATCCATTTGAAAATAATCCGATACCACTTTTTGAATGTAGTCAATAGATACCTCTCTTTTAGTATTCTTGACAAACTTCATGACAACCTCTTGAGCAAGTTCCTGGGTGATCTCTACTTTATTGAAAGAGGACTGAGCAATTAAGGATATAATAGCTCCTTCTAATTCTCGAACGTTTGTTTTAATATTTTTAGCTACGTACTCAATGATATCATCATTGATGCTTACTCCATCTCTATACAGTTTGTTTTTTAGAATAGAGATTCTCGTTTCATAATTCGGGAGTTGTAATTCCGCAGACAGACCCCATTTAAACCTAGACAAAAGTCTTTGTTCAATATCTTGCATGTCTACTGGAGCTTTGTCTGAGGTTAAAATGACTTGCTTCCCATTTTGGTGCAAATGATTAAAGATGTGGAAGAATACATCTTGGGTACCTGTTTTTCCAGATAAAAATTGAACGTCGTCAATGATTAATACATCTAGGAGTTGATAGAAATGTATGAAATCATTTCTTGTATTCTTCTTTACCGCCTCTATATATTGTTGTGTGAATTTTTCTGCTGCGATGTATAGAACAGTTTTATCTTGGTATTTTTCTTTGATTTCAACCCCTATAGCATGAGCGAGGTGGGTTTTTCCGAGACCTACGCCTCCGAAAATCAGTAAAGGGTTGAAGGAGGTGCCTCCTGGTTTTGCTGCTACAGCAAGTGCTGCAGAACGTGCTAGTCTGTTAGAATCTCCTTCAAGAAAGTTCTCGAAGTTGTAATTCGGATTGAGTTGTGATTCAATTTGTAGGTTTTTAATCCCTGGAATTATAAAGGGATTTTTAAGTTCGGTTGTTGCAGTGTTGAGTGGAGCATCTACTTGTTGTGGCGATACACCAGCTCTGTTGTTACTGGGGATATTTTCTGTGAAGGCAACCTTATTTCCAAAGGTGTTCTCCATTCGAATGGAATAGACTAGGCGCGCTTCTTCGCCCAACTCTTTTTGTAAAGCTGTTTTAAGGAGTTTTACATAATGCTCTTCAAGCCACTCGTAAAAAAACTTGCTTGGAACTTCAATACTTAAAACATTATCGCTGAGCTTGACTGGTTTAATTGGTAAAAACCAGGTTTTATAAGCTTGGGGCTGAATGTTGTCCTTGATAAATGAAAGACAATTATCCCACACCGTAGAAGCGTTAACGTTCATTTATATGATTTTGTTTTGTTTATTTTATGGTTTATGTGAACTTATTTTGTTCGAAAACAAATATTGATTAAAAAAACAAAAAAAAAAAATGAAATGGCTATTGAATTTTAAGTTTTTTTTTATGATATTCTGAGGGGTAGTTTATGGGTAAAAATTTTTAAAAAACACATCAAAAACTTAAACAAAATTCTAATGAAATACACCACAGAATGGATTACAGTTCGATATGGTGAAACCGATCAAATGCGTTTTGTTCATCACAGCAATTACCTTCGATACTTTGAATTGGCAAGGCTTGAGTGGTTATCAAGCATGGGCGTTTCTTATGCTGAAATGGAAAGAGAAGGTATTTTAATGCCTGTAGCTCATGCCAGTTTAAATTTCAAATCTCCTCTGTTTTTTGGAGATGTTTTTCGGGTTACTGTTACACTAAAAAAGAACCCAATGGCAACTTTGGATTTTGACTATGTTATTACAAATCAAAAAGATAAAATTATTTGTACGGGAAACACTGTCCTAGCCTTTCTTTCTCCAGAGACCAAAAAACCGATGCGTTGTCCTAAATTTTTGCTTGAGAAGTTTGCTTAAAATAGGTTCTTAATACATCTGTGTCAATATTTTCCTTGTGCTGTTCTTTGATTTCAAACAAAGGAGCTTGAATTCCTACATTTAGTTTTTGAGGCGCTTGGAATACCCTAGCCTCATCCCACAAATCTGCTTTGATGAAACCCTCTATAGTTTTTTTACCCCCTTCTACAAGAATAGATTGAATTTCCTTTGAATAACAATAAGTTAAAACATTTTCTATTGAAAAGGGATTAAGATGAATGTGAATTTTGTTTCCCGTATTCAAAAGGTCCTCACGATTAAAAAATAGAGTAGGGTTTTCATCTAAATTTAATGTAGCCTCTTTTGGCGTTCTATTATTGGGGTCAAGGACAATTCGGAGTGGGTTGGGTCCCTTCCAATATCGTGTTGTAAGGCTGGGATTGTCATTTAGTACAGTTTGCACACCTATTAGCAAGGCTGCTTCTTGACCTCTCCACTGGTGGGCCATTTGACGGGAGCGTGTGTTTGAAATCCAAAACACTCCAGGATTCTTTTTAGTTTCTTGTAAAGGAGCGATAAAACCGTCTTCTGTTTCGGCCCATTTCAAAAGGATATACGGTCGTTTTTGTTTGTGATATGTAAAAAACCGCCGATTGAGAAAATCGGCTTCTTTTTTTAAAACTCCCTGAATGACCTCGCATCCCCACTTTTGTAGGGTTGCAATTCCATTACCTGATACTTTAGGGTTAGGATCTAAAGAACCTACCACTACCTTTGGGATAGCGTGCTGTTTTATGAGGTCCACACAAGGAGGTGTTTTTCCATGGTGGGAACAAGGTTCTAAATTAACGTAAAGCGTACTTTTTGATAGTACGCTTTTGTCTTGCACATTATTAATAGCATTTACTTCGGCATGAGGTTCCCCAGCTTTGTGGTGCCACCCTTCTCCGATTACTGTACCTTGATATACTATAACAGCTCCAACTAGTGGATTGGGATAAGTTGTACCCAACCCTTTTTGTGCCAGATCTAGGCACCTTTGCATGTAGTGTTCAGCTGTATTAATGTTCAAAATTTCGTTTATATGTTTTTATTTACTTTGTTAGTGAGCATCGTAATAGCTTGTAAATTTAGCACAAAAATAGAGGAATGAAGATTCGGCCAATAGAATTAAAAGACAATGAAGCTCTTGCTAAAGCCATACGCTCTGTTTTAGTAGAAATGGGGGTTCCAAAGGTTGGAACTGCTTACGAAGACAAAGAGTTGGATGCCATGTTTGAGGCGTATCAACCTTCTCGATCTCAGTATTTCGTGGTAGAAGACAAAGGAGTAATTCTTGGTGGGGCTGGAATTTCGCCGTTAAAAGAGGGGGACCCCTCTGTTTGCGAATTGCAAAAAATGTATTTTCTGAAAGAGGCAAGAGGAATAGGTATGGGAGGTAAGATGATTGAACTTTGCTTACAATTTGCTAAAGCCGAAGCGTTTAAATTGTGTTATATCGAAACCATGCCTAATATGGAAAATGCTCAAAAGCTCTATAGAAAGGTTGGGTTTTCATACATCGACCATCCCATGGGTAATACGGGACACTGCTCTTGTCCTATTTGGATGACTAAAGCTTTGGTATGACCCTTTTGGAAGGAAGAACACTTTTTAGAGAACAGCTGAGTAGGCTATATCAAACACAAGAGATTGATTTTTACTATAAGTTCTTGTTAGAACATGTATTGAGTCGAAATCCTATTCAACTCGCTTTGAATCCGAATGAAAGATTGGATAAGCAAGAAATTTCTAATATAAAGAGAGCTTTAAATCAATTGATCAAATATACCCCTCTTCAGTATATAACAGGTGAAGCCTTTTTCAGGGATTTGAAACTAAGGGTAAGTCCTAAAGTTTTAATTCCAAGACCCGAAACAGAAGAATTGGTTGATTGGATTCTTAAAGAGTACCAGGGATTACAGTCAAAAAAAATACGAGTGTTAGATCTGGGAACAGGATCTGGCTGTATCGCAATAGCACTGGCCAAAGAGCAAAAACAGTTTTTGGTTTCTGCACTGGACATCGATCCTGAAATTATTTCACTTGCGAAAGAAAATGCTTTAAATAATAAGGCAACAATAGAATTTAGGTTGGGAGACATGACTCAATTACCCTCAACAAAAGAACAATTTGACATCCTAGTTTCCAACCCCCCTTATGTCATGCAATCTGAAAAAAAACAAATGAAAACCAATGTCCTCAATTATGAACCACACCAAGCCTTGTTTGTGCCAGAGGATGATCCTCTGCTATTCTATCGTTGTATTCTTGATTATGCAGAAGATCATTTGGTATTGAATGGATCTCTTTTTTTTGAAATCAATCCCTTGTTGGTTCAAGAATTAAACGATTTAATTCGCCTGTACTCCTATAGAGTGTCGGAGCGAATGGATATCTTTGGAAAGGTAAGGATGTTGCGCCTTCAAAAAATATAGTATGGAAGATATTCAGTCGAAACTTATCCGCCTTAGAAATGAATTACACGAGCACAACCGGTTGTATTACATAGAGGATGCTCCTATTATCAGTGATTTTGAATTCGATGCCCTTTTACGGGAGCTTCAAGATTTAGAAAACCGTTATCCTGAATTTTATGATTCCAATTCACCAACGCAACGGGTAGGGGGAGGAGTTACGAAAAACTTTAATACGATTGCGCATAGGTATCCGATGTACTCATTGTCTAATACTTATACAAAAGAAGAGTTGGTTCAATGGGAAGAACGCATCAAAAAAATACTTGGAGAGGAAGCAGAGGTTTCTTATACCTGTGAGTTGAAATTTGACGGGGCTTCTATAAGTCTGACCTACGAACAAGGTAGGTTAATTCAGGCCTTAACTCGAGGAGATGGAGTCCAGGGCGATGCGATTACTGCTAATGTTAAAACCATCAATACGGTTCCGCTTCAGCTCAAAGGAGACTATCCTGAATTTTTTGAAATCCGAGGTGAGATTATACTGCCTTGGGAAGGGTTTCACAAAATGAATGAAAAAAGAGCTGCAGAAGGCGAGCCGCTCTACAGTAATCCAAGAAATACTGCCTCAGGCAGCCTAAAGTTACAGGACAGTAGACTGGTTGCTGAGCGTCCTTTGAGTTGTTTTCTATACGCTTTAGCAGGAGAACAATTGCCTATTTCCTCTCAATTTGAAGCACTTCAAAAGGCACGTGAATGGGGATTTAAGGTTCCTGACTCTGCTCGTTTGGTTCATTCACTAGAGGGTGTTTTTGAATTCATTGACCATTGGGAGGAAATGCGCCAAGAATTGCCCTATGAAATCGATGGAATTGTAATTAAAGTGAATGCGTTATCACAACAACAAGAATTAGGATTTACAGCAAAGGCTCCGCGTTGGGCAATTGCCTTTAAATATCAAGCAGAAGCAGTTGCTACCGTTCTAGAGGGGGTAACCTATCAGGTAGGAAGGACAGGGAGTGTGACCCCTGTAGCACAACTCAAGCCGGTATTGATTTCAGGTACCATTGTTAAAAGGGCTTCTTTACATAATGCAGATCAAATTGCAAAATTAGCCTTGCGTATTGGTGATGCTGTTTTTGTGGAAAAAGGGGGAGAGATTATTCCTAAGATAACAGGGGTTGATTCGACCTCTAGAGGAAGGATAGAAAATAAGGTAGAATTCATCACCCATTGCCCAGAATGTCATTCAGAATTGGAGCGTATTGATGGTGAAGCACAACACTATTGTGTCAATCAGAGTGGATGTCCTCCTCAACAAATTGGAAAAATTCAGCATTTTATAAGTAGAAAAGCGATGGATATAGAAGGTCTAGGAGGGGAGACTGTAGGTTTGCTGTATCACGAAGGTATTTTGTCGAACCTTTCTGATTTGTATCGTTTAGAAAAAGAGCAACTCCTGCCACTGGAGCGAATGGCTGAAAAATCAGTCAACAATCTTTTAGAAGGAATCAAAAAATCAAAGGAAAAGCCCTTCTCTAAAGTGCTGTTTGGTTTGGGAATACGTTTTGTTGGAGAAACGGTAGCAAAAAGACTAGCCAATTCTTTTGGTTCTATTGAAGCACTTCAAAATGCTACTTTAGAAGATTTGATTGCAGAGGATGATATTGGAGAACGCATAGCGCAAAGTATAGTTAATTATTTTGGACAAGAAGAAAACAATAAGCTTATAGAAGATCTAAAATCATTTGGTTTGCAGTTGGAACAAATCAAATTAATTAAAAAAGTTAACAGCGCTTTTGAGGGAAAACGATTTGTTGTTTCTGGTGTGTTTGAAAAATACAGTCGTGAAGATATCAAAAGTGAAATAGAATCCTTAGGCGGGATAATTGCGAGTTCTGTTTCTTCAAAAACTGATTTTCTTTTAGCTGGAGAAGGAATGGGACCATCCAAAAAAGCCAAGGCAGAAGCTCTTAAGATTACAATTCTTTCCGAACAAGACTATACCTCACTTAAAGGAGAATAACTTCAAAAAATGTTATATTTATAACAATTGTAAATAAAATCATTCAATATGTTTGATTTTTATGTGGGGTTTCCTTGTTTATTTAAGTTTGATACTGTAAATGGTTGAGTTTTTTAGTGATGCTGTATTGAGATACAAGCTAAAAAAGAGGTTAAAAATTGCAAACATTCGATCAAAAGAACCCATCCGTTCTTTTAAATCAATGGCAGTGATTCTTCCTTTGGATCGACTTGTGGATGAGTCTGTATTTGTAACTATTGCAGCATCCCTTAAAATTCCAGCCCAAAACATTACATTTGTGGTATTCAGTAAAAGAAAAATAGAACAATACTCGACTTTCAATTTCAAGCTTATCTATTGTTCTAGAAATGATATTAGTTTTTCAGGATCGTTTAGCGAGGAAATGAATTCTTTTTTCGAAAAGAAATGGGATCTTTTAATCAATTTCTTTTCAGATCGATCTGTTTTTCCAGAATTCATAAGCAGTTGTTGTACATCCAAGTTGAGATTGGGCTTTTCAAAAGCAAATCATGACATTAATGATGTTTTATTAGATGTGAATCCTTTTGACAACGAAGTTTTTATTGCTGAAGCAACAAATTATTTAAGAGCTTTTATAAAATAGGTTGATTATGGATTTAAAGGGACTAGGTGTAGCAATGATTACCCCGTTTCAACAAGATGGTACTGTAGACTACAAAGCTATTCCGGGTATTGTTGAGAACATCGTTACAGGTCACGCTGACTACATCGTTTTAATGGGTACCACTGCAGAAGTAGTTTGTCTCTCTGAAGAAGAGAAAAAGCAAATCATCAGAGTTGTACAAGAGGCAAATCAGAATAAACTTCCCCTAGTCATTGGGATTGGAGGGAACAATACAGCTCGTGTTGTCAAAGAAATTCAGAAAACAGATTTAAGCCCCTTTCAGGCCATATTATCCGTTTCACCCTATTACAATAAACCTACCCAGGAAGGAATTTATCATCATTATGCAGCAATTGCAAAGGCAAGTTCACTTCCTATTATTGTTTACGATGTTCCCTCTCGTACTGGGAGCTCCGTAGAGGTAAGTACTTTTGTTCGTCTTACAGAAGATTTCAGCAATATCATTGCCATAAAAGACGCTAGCGGCGCTTTGACTAAAGCTCAAGAAATAATTAAGCACTGTCCAAAACACATTCAGCTCATATCAGGAGACGATGCGTTGACACTTCCCATGCTTTTAGCTGGGGCTGTAGGTACAATTTCTGTTTTAGGAAATGCACTTCCAGTTCCTCTTGTAAGAATGTTTCAGTTCGTAGAAGAAGGAAACCTTAACAAGGCTTATGAATTGCATTATCATTTAATGGACCTCATCCATTTATTGTTTGAGGAAGGCAACCCCGTTGGAATAAAGGCTTTAATGGAGCATACAGGTTTGTGTACCAAGCAAGTCAGGCTTCCTCTGGTAAGCGCTTCTTCAGAATTATCAAAACGAATAGAGACTGTTTTAGAAGAGTCATTACACCTTCTTTAAACTTTAACACCCTCTTTGGATTTTATATTTCCATTGTCGCTTATAATTAGTATTTTTGCAGGATGAAATTTAAAAGCGTCTTTACCGTTAGTTTCTTACTGCTCAGTTTCTTAGTGTCTTGTAGTGATTATCAAAAATTACTCAACAGCAACGATACTGCTGAAAAATACAAACAAGCAGAAGTATATTACAACAATGGTGAATACAGAAAAGCAAATCGCCTTTTTGAGCAAATTGTCCCAAAATACAGAGGGAAACCTCAGGCACAAAGAATCATTTTCTTTTTTGCAGACTCATATTTTCAAACAAAAAGTTACAGCCTTGCAGCTTATCAATACGAGAATTTTGTAAAATCCTATCCTAAAAGTGAACGCGTACAGGAGGCTTCTTTTAAAGCTGCAAAAAGTTATTATTTCCAGTCACCTACCTTCAGTCTGGATCAAGAGGAAACCTACAATGCCATTGAAAAGTTACAAGTCTTCTTAAATCTTTACCCCAATTCTGAATATGCAGCAGAAGCCAATCAAATGATAGCTGAACTTCAAGAAAAATTAGAAAAAAAGAGTTTTGAAATAGCCAAACAATACCATACGATAAGAGACTATAAAGCCGCAATCAAATCCAATGACAATTTTATTGCAGGCTTTCCGGGAACGAAATTCAGAGAAGAATCTTTGTACATAAAGTTTTTATCCCTTTACGAAATTGCAATGAATAGTGTTTTTTCTAAAAAAGAAGAGCGATTAAACGAAATTCAACAACAATATGACCTTATTTTGCGTTACTATCCCGAGACCCTCTTTTTAGAAGATCTCAATCAAAAGATAGAGCGTGTCAATACAGAACTTTTACAATTAAACACTACAACTACACCTTCAGAAATAAGAACCATGACGAAATATAGAGAATCCAAAGCCGCATTAACTTCAAAGACATATAACAGAAATGAAATTGAGGCTCCTACAGAAAATATTTACGAGGCGCTTTCAATCATTGCAAAGCGCTCTCAGCAGATCAATTTAGACATCAAAAAAGAATTGCATGAAAAGCTGGAAGAGTTTGCTACACACAACGATAGTCTAGAAGAAATCTTTGAAAATAAAGAACAAATAGAAGTATCTCGTTTTTATGAGCGTTTACCCAAGCCACATGCTATGGCAGTAGAGGAGTGGTTAAATAATAAAATCTATTCTCGTCAAACAGACGATTCCAAAGCATAAACGATGACTTTGCTGAGCGGTAAAAAGATTTTACTGGGAATATCCGGAGGGATTGCCGCTTACAAAACACCTTTGTTAGTTCGTGAGTTAATAAAGCATGGTGCAGAGGTTAAGGTGGTGATGACACCTGCAGCCAAGGATTTTGTGACTCCATTAACGCTATCAACACTTTCCAAAAATCCAGTTCTTTCTTCCTTTACTGCAACAGATATTGACAATCCCGTTTGGAATGACCATGTAGCATTGGGGGCTTGGGCGGATTTGTTTTTGATAGCTCCAGCCACTTCAAACACACTTTCAGCTATGGCTCACGGGCGTTGTAACAATTTACTTCTAGCAGTTTATCTATCTGCCAAATGTCCAGTGTTTATTGCGCCTGCCATGGATCTTGACATGTATGCGCATCCATCAAATCAAAAGAATTTAGATACGCTTTCTACTTTTGGAAATCGAGTATTGCCTGTGGGTGAAGGTGAGCTGGCAAGCGGTTTAGAAGGAAAAGGTAGAATGTTGGAGCCCAAACAACTGATCGAGTACATACTCGATTTTTTTAATCCAGTGTTGCCCTTAAAAGGTAAAAAGGTTCTAATTACTGCAGGTCCTACCTATGAAGCCATAGATCCTGTTCGATTCATTGGAAATCATTCTTCTGGAAAAATGGGATTTGCCCTTGCTGAGGCTGCGGCAAGCTTAGGCGCCCTAGTTCATTTGGTAAGCGGACCCACTCATGAGAAAATCAGTCTTCCTAATGTCAATCTTTATCGAGTTGTTTCAGCAGAGGAAATGTTTGAAGTGATTAAATCACTTTATGATACCGTGGACATAGTAATAGCCGCTGCTGCTGTTGCCGATTATCGCCCTGAAAAAGTAGCTGAACAAAAGATAAAGAAATCACAAAATACACCTACAATAAAACTTAAACCCACTACCGATCTTCTCGCTTTTATGGGAGAGCAAAAAAAGCATCAATGTCTGATCGGTTTTGCCTTGGAAACAGAAAACGAATTGGAAAACGCACATCAGAAACTCAAGAATAAAAAGTTAGACGGTATCGTTTTAAACTCCCTAAATGAAAAAGGTGCTGGCTTTTCTGGTGCTACCAATAAAATTTCATTCATTCGAAAGGATCAAAAAAGTATCTCTTTTCCGCTCCAAACTAAAAAGGAATGTGCCTATCGAATATTTGAACAAATCTTGTCCCTATGAAAAATATTTATCTCTTCTTACTGCTTATTTTTTGTAATCAACAGCTCTTTGCTCAGGAGCTCAATGCACAAGTGATTGTGAATTCAGATTTGGTCAATCAAACCAATCAGCAGATTTTTAAAACCCTTGAGCGCTCCTTAAATGAATTCATCAACACCCAGGTATGGACAAATGAGGAATTTTTAAGTCAAGAAAAAATTAGATGTTCCTTTGTCATAAACCTCTCTGGTTACAGCAATGATCAGTTTGAGGCTACTCTACAAGTTCAGTCTCAACGACCTGTTTTTGATACAAATTACGACAGTCCCATACTCAATTTTTTGGATCGTGATATTGTTTTTTCCTATCAAGAGTTTCAGCCTTTATATTTTAATGAATCCAGTTTTGAATCCAACTTAGTTTCTTTAGTTAGTTTTTATGTATACGTGATTTTGGGATTAGACGCAGATACTTTTTCATTGAATGGTGGAGACCCTTTTTATGAGCGTGCAAGACAAATTGTCAATTTAGCCCAAAATAGTGCTGGAAAAGGATGGAGACCTTCAGATGGAATAAGAAACCGATTTTGGTTAGTAGACGCACTGCGTTCCAATACCTTTAGAGAGTACCGTCAGTCTTTATACACCTACCACCGTCAAGGGTTGGATCAGATGACAACAAACCCTTTGGAGGCTAAGACGCAAATCATGAGTGCTATAAATCAATTAGAACCTTTATATCAAAGACGTCCCAATTCTTTCTTACTTCAACTCTTTTTTGATGCCAAGGTAGAAGAAATTGTAAGCCTTTTCCAAGAGGGTCCAAAGGTAGATTTTAAAGAAACAGAGGAAGTCTTAAAAAAAATAGCTCCTTTTTTTACTGCTCGTTGGAAAGAAATCAAAGCCTAATTTTTTTAATATAACTATCTTTAGTGTCTGTAAATTAGATTGTTTTGCTGACCCATTTAAAAATAAAAAATTTTGCACTGATAGAGGATTTAGAGGTCCACTTTTCACAGGGTATGACCTGTATTACTGGAGAGACTGGTGCTGGAAAATCGATTGTTTTAGGTGGGTTATCACTTGTTTTAGGGAAACGAGCTGACCTTTCTAGTCTTTTAGATGCGAGCAAAAAATGTATAGTTGAAGCTACTTTTGAAATCAACTCGTATGATTTACGTCCTCTTTTCGATACTCATGATTTAGATTATGAAACCGAAACTGTTTTGAGAAGAGAATTATTGCCTCAGGGAAAATCCAGAGCATTTATAAACGATACACCCGTTAATTTGACTGTTTTAGAGGAAATCAGTTTACAACTGATTGACCTTCATTCTCAACAGGATACACAAACGTTGTTGCGCAACGAATATCAGTTTCAAGTATTAGATGCGTTAGCTGGTAATGAACAAGTTTTGGAACAATATCAGAAAGTTTTGGAAGCCTATAAAAAAGCGAATAAAGAACTTGAGTATTGGACAAGGATACAGACAGATTCTAATGAGTCACTCGAGCTAAAACAATTTTTATATGAAGAGCTGGTAGCTACAAAATTAGATCCCGATTGGGAGATTGATTTGGATCAAGAGATCGATGCTTTGAGTAATGTAGATTATTTACAAACTTCGCTCGCTGCATCCATTCAATTGTTGGAGTCAGATACTATGGGTATTGTAGATCAATTAAAAGAACTTAGACGTTACAGTCAAGGCATATTTGAGAAGTCCAGCCAATTCGAATCTTTATATGAAAGAGTACAATCTGCCACGGTAGAGTTAGAAGATCTTATGGAAGAGTTCAAACAACATTTTGAACGTTTAGAAGTAAATCCTCAAAAATTGGAAGAACTACTCGCTCAAAAGGATCATTTGAATGCACTTTTCCAAAAACACAAAGTAAAAAACGTTGACGAGTTGCGATCTATCCGTGATTCTCTTGGCAATACACTTGGAGAATCGGTAAATGTGGAGGATAAACTCACTGCATTAAAGGAAGAAATAAGCAAAAAAACTTCAGACCTAAAAATCCTGTCTGAGACACTTTCCAAAAACAGACATAAGGCGACCACATTATTAGAAAATGAGCTTAAAGACTTGGTAGCCAAGATGGGAATGCAAGACGCTGTTTTTAAAATGGAATTGAGTCCAAGCTCCGAATTTCAATCAAACGGTACTGACTTACTCACTTTCAATTTCAGTGCCAATAAAGGAAGTGATTTTAAAGTGCTAAAAAAAGTTGTTTCAGGAGGGGAACTTTCCCGAATCATGCTTGCCATAAAAGCTGTTCTTTCTAGGTATAAAAAATTACCTACGCTAATTTTTGACGAAATAGATACAGGAGTTTCTGGCAAAATTTCGGACAGTATTGCAGAGGTAATGTCAGCTATGGCAAAAAAACTTCAAGTAATAACAATTACACACCTTCCTCAGGTAGCTGCAAAAGGAACACATCACTTTAAAGTTGAAAAGCACATAGTAGGTGAGCAAACTAAGACCTCCCTACACTTGCTAGATTCTCAAGCGCGGGTAGAAGAAATTGCAATGATGCTTTCAGGAAATCAGATTACTGAAACAGCTAGAGCCCACGCAAAACAATTAATGAATTAAATGTATCTTTGACCCTGTAAAACCAACAATATGTCTCATAAAATATTAGAAGGAAAAAAAGGAATCATTTTTGGCGCATTAGATGATCAGTCTATCGCTTGGAAAACAGCAGAATCTGTGTACGACGCTGGTGGTAAATTCGTTCTAACAAACGCCCCTGTTGCAATGCGTATGGGAACGATAAACGCACTTGCTGAGAAAACAGGTTCCAAAGTCATTGCTGCAGATGCTACGCTAATGGAAGATTTAGAGGCGCTTATAGATCAAGCGCAAGAATTGTTGGGAGGAAAATTAGATTTCGTTTTACACTCCATTGGTATGTCTGTTAACGTTAGAAAAGGGAAGCACTACACAGATTTAAATCACGATTGGATGGCAAAGGGCTGGGATGTCTCTGCAGTTTCATTTCATAAACTAATGCAGTGTTTGTATCAGAAGGACGCTATGAACGAATGGGGGAGTATTGTAGCTCTTTCCTATGTAGCAGCACAGCGCACCTTTCCCAATTACAATGATATGGCAGACAACAAAGCTTATTTAGAGTCTATAGCACGTAGTTTTGGGTATTTCTTTGGGAAGGACAAAAAAGTTCGTGTAAATACGATTTCACAATCTCCGACTTTAACTACAGCTGGAAAAGGTGTTGCTGGGCTAGATGGGTTTTTGAAGTATGCTGAAAAAATGTCTCCCCTTGGAAATGCAACTGCTAAAGAATGTGCTGATTATACCGTTTCTCTTTTTTCTGATTACACAAGAAAAGTAACTCTACAAAACCTTTATCACGACGGAGGGTTTTCTAATGTAGGTGTAAGTCAAGAAATTATTGATGCGATAAGTACAAAAGAATAAAAGGAACGCTTTTTTGTAAGAGTTCCCAAAAATGGCGAAAGCATGAATAAGCTCTTAGCAAAATTACCTTCAAAGGGGCGATTTCGTTTCTTTCTATTTTTTGTTTTGCTATCGTTTGTTTTTTGGTTAAGCACCAAACTTTCTAATTCTTACACTCTAGACCAGTCTTTTAAAGTAAACTGGAAAGACATGCCCCCAGGGATTGTCTTATCTAATATCCCACAACAACTCACGTTCTCAATCTCGGCTAGTGGTATAGAGTTACTGTTATACCGATGGTTGAATTCAGAAATTGACATATCCCTAAAGGATGTGGTTTTTACCTCTAATGAGGGTAAAATAGATTTAAGAAATCAATATTTTTTAATTGCTCAACAACTTTTTGACAACACTCAGCTCAATCAAGTGGTTCCAACACAAGTTGCTTTTGGTTTTACTAAATTAGAAGAAAAAAAGCTTGTGGTTATTCCAAAAGTTAATATACAATTTAGAGCAGGTTATCTCGGTGATTCACCCATTATGAGTTCTCCAGATAGTGTCCTTGTTCGTGGTCCAAAATCACTCTTGGACTCGCTCAAAGCTCTAGAAACTATAGTTCTAAAGGTGGAAGATCTCTTTGAAGATTACAATCAAAAAGTAACTTTAAAAACCATTCCAGAGCTTCAACTAGATCATCAAGAGGTGCAGCTTCAGATGGATGTATCTCGTTATTCTGAAAAAGAATTTACACTACCTATAGAGGTGCTTAATATTCCTGAAGGAATACGAGTAAAACTGTTTCCAGCTTCTGTAAAAATTAGAGCAACACTCCCTTTGTCCCTTTTGAGGACTGTAAATGAATCTGATTTTAAAATGGCTGTAGATTACCATAGCCTGACAGAGGAAAATAATTTTTTTGAAGTAGTTGTACTTCGTAAACCTCCTATGGTAAAACAACTGAACTGGGAACCCAAACAGGTTAATTATCTGATCCGCAAATGAAAATATTAGGACTGACAGGAGGTATAGGGAGTGGAAAATCAACTCTGTTGAACTGGTTCAAATCCAAAGGAATCCCTTGTTTTGAATCGGATGCTGTAGGGAAAGAATTGTTAGAAAGTGAATTGCGTCAAAAGATTCAAACTCGATTTGGTTCGGAATTGTATGCTAAGGGTACACTCGACCGATCTGTACTAGCAAAAAGAGTGTTTCAAAACTCTGAAGAACTAAAAGAGTTAAACGAGATTGTGCATCCTGCGGTGGCTAAAGCCTTTGAAGAATTTAAAGTGAAGCACAAAGATGCACCTATAGTGATTAAAGAAGCAGCGATATTATTTGAAAGTGGAGGAGATAAATTCTGTGATAGTGTGGTTTTGATCACTGCACCTAAAGAACTCAGAATCCAACGTGTTCTTGAACGTGACGGTGGAACAAAATCTGAGGTTTTGTCGCGGATGAGTAAACAATGGAGTGATGAGCAAAAGAAAAAAAAGGCAGACTGGGTAATAGAAAATATTGATCTGTCAAAAACAATAGAACAAGCTGAAACTATTTTGATGGAGCTGAAGAATTGAGTTTCCTCTTGTATTAACAAACTATTAGCATTTTTTTTGTTAAAATTAAAGGAACTTTGTCCCCATACTAGAATGAAGTTAAAGTTGTTTTGAAGTATACAGTACAATGAAGAAAAATTTATTCCTTTCTCTGGTTGTTTTCATGATAATCTCAATTCTTGGGATAATCATGTTACAGGGCTATTGGATATTTTCTGCATGGAATGATAAGGAGGAGGAATTTTCTTTGGCTGTGCAACAATCTTTAATGCGGGTTGCTGAAGAAATTCAAGAGCGAGAGCTCAAAGATTATATCGCAGCTTATGAGCGTCTTATAGATTCACTTGAAACACCTGACGACGCCAGTTTTACAAACTTATTTTTGTTTTTAGATGAGGATAACACCAATAATTTAATTTCCTATTACGCTTATGGTATTTTGGAAGAAGACTACAAGATAGCACCCTATATAGATCCAAAATTGGGCGATACACTCCAAACGCTAACAGATGTCAAACAGGTAAAAAACACAACCATAATTAATAAAAATGATGTTTTTAACCGAGAAAATAATATCGCTACTTCAGTTGAAAAGATCAAGGCTATAGATCGAATGAATATCAATAACCAACGTATTCAATCCATTTTTAAAGATTATACTTCCAATACTCCTATTCATAAGCGGCTCAATGTAAATGAATTGGATTTTGTCTTAAAGCGAGAATTTGATGCGAAGATGATTGTCACACCCTACGAATTTGGAATTTACGACAACGGTTTGGCAACGAAAATAAAATCCAATAATTATACAGAAGTACAGGAGGGTTATAAATACGTAACCCCCATTTTCCAGGATGAACGTGGATTGAGAAAATATGAGCTGGTCGTATCCTTTCCTGAAAAAGACCAATATGTGTTCTCATCGATTTTAAGTGTGGGTGGTCTAACTTTGCTTTTGACAGTATTCATTGTTTTGGTTTCTGCTAGTGCACTTTACCAAATTATTCAACAAAAAAAGATCTCCGAAATTAAAACAGATTTCATCAACAACATGTCTCATGAATTTAAAACCCCTATAGCAACCATCAATTTGGCTTTGGATGCAATCTCTAATCCAAAAGTAGCTCAAGCTCCTCAGAAAATGACCAATTACGTCAAAATGATTCGAGAAGAAAACAATAGAATGCTTTCTCAGGTTGAAAATGTGCTCCGAATTTCACAGTTGGAACGCAGTCACGATCCTATTCAAAAAACAACTGTTGATACACATAAAATTATAAAAGTAGCACTCAGTCACATACAGTTAATATTAAAAAGTAAATCTGGAAAAGTGAAGTTGCAACTAGAAGCAACAGATACTCTCATTTTTGGAAACAAAAGCCATTTGACCAATATTTTTGTTAACTTATTGGATAATGCGGTAAAATACTGTGATCAAACCCCATTTTTGGAAATAGAAACCTTTAATGAAGACAGTGATTTTGTTTTTGTTTTAAAAGACAATGGTATAGGGATGACCACAACGGTTCAAAAGAAAATATTCGATAAATTTTATCGTGCTGCTTCTGGAGACATTCACAATGTAAAAGGACATGGTCTAGGACTTGCATATGTGAAGAAAATCATTGATTTACACAAAGGGAAAATAAATTTAGAAAGTAAAGAGGGTATAGGCACAACCTTCATCCTCAGGATACCTAATAAAAATTAAACTCTAAAAGCCTCAAAAAAACTAAAATGAAAAACGACAACAAAAAAATATTGCTAGTAGAGGATGATCCTAATTTTGGCAGCATCCTAAAAGAGTACTTAACCTTGAATGATTATGACATTACTCTAGCTAAAAACGGTATTGAAGGACTAGAAAAATTCAAAAAAGAAACATTTGATCTTTGTATTTTAGACGTGATGATGCCGTATAAAGATGGATTTACGCTCGCCAAAGAGATCCGTGAGAAAAATGAAGTGGTACCCATCTTTTTTCTTACCGCAAAGCATTTAAAAGAAGATGTATTAAAAGGTTTTAAAATTGGAGCAAACGATTATATGACCAAACCTTTTGATTCAGATGTTCTACTAGCAAAAATAAAGGCTATACTCAATAGAAAAATTGCACCTGTTGCTCCCGAAAATGATACATTCGAATTTTCTTTTAGCGAGTTTCATTTTAACTCAAAGCTTCGTTTCTTAACACATAAAGGGGGAAGTTCTATTAAACTATCACCCAAAGAAAATCAGCTGTTGCGTTTGCTGGTATTGCATTTGAATGATTTGTTACCTAGAGAAGTAGCTTTGAATAAAATATGGCGAGATGATAATTACTTTACTTCTCGCAGCATGGATGTGTATATCGCCAAGCTCAGAAAATACCTTAGTGCAGATCAAAAAGTTCAGATATTAAATATTCACGGAGAAGGATTTCGATTGGTTATTGAAAATTAACTACTGTTTCTAGGGTGAAAACGCTCTACAACAGTGCGTAAATATTGCGTATCTAAATGGGTGTAGACTTCTGTTGTGGTTATGCTCTCATGACCCATCAACAGTTGTATGGTACGCAAATCTGCTCCATTTTCTAGTAGATGTGTGGCAAATGAATGTCGGAACGTATGTGGACCAATTTTCTTTTGTATGGATGTTTTTGCAACCAGGGAGCGAATGAGTGTAAAAATCATTTGCCGGGTTAGTCCTTTTCCGTTTCGATTTAGAAAGACAATGTCTTGGTGTTCTGTAACTATTTTTTGATATGAGCGAAGTTCTTCAATATATATCTTAAGATATTTTTTAGCTATGCGACCCATAGGAACAAGACGTTGTTTGTTTCCTTTACCCGTTACTCGGATCAGGGATTCTTTAAAAAAGAGATTGGAGAGATTTAGAGTGACCAGTTCAGAAACTCGCAAACCGCTACCGTACAAGGTTTCTATTATAGCACGATTGCGATGACCTTGTGGATGTCCAAGGTCTATAGCGTCAACTAACAATTCAATCTCCTGAAGTGAAAGTACATCTGGTAATTTTCTTCCTAACTTTGGGGCTTCGATTAAATCGGTAGGGTTTGTACTTCGATATTTTTCGAATACTAAATAATCAAAAAAACCACGTAAACTTGCTATACGTCTTGCTTGAGTATGAGGACTGAGCACTTTAGCAGTTTCGTAAATAAAAAGTTTGATCGTTTCAGGGCTGCAGTTTATGGGTGACTCTTGTATTTTTTTTTCGTTTAAAAAGTGTTGGAAAGCTTGCAAATCCAGCCCGTAATTTACTAGGGTGTTTTCGGAAAGTCCTCGCTCAATTTTAAGGTATACTCTGTATTCTGCTTTAGCTTGCTGCCAATTCACTAGACTAGTTTTAGGGGAATCACTCTAATTTCTATACTTTTACTAAAATAATAAAAATGAAGATCAGCATCATCAATGGACCCAATTTAAACCTCTTGGGCACTCGAGAACCCTCGGTCTATGGGAGTCAGACTTTTGAGTCCTATTATCAGAGTTTGTTAGAGCGCTTTCCCCAAGTAGAATTTGATTATTTCCAATCCAATGTAGAAGGGGAGTTGATTAATCGTTTACATGAAGTAGGCTTTTCTTCAGATTTGATTTTGCTCAATGCAGGTGCATATACTCATACTTCCGTTGCACTAGGTGATGCTATTAAAAGCATTGATACGTCTGTTATTGAAATCCATATTTCGAATACCTTTTCAAGAGAAGACTTTCGTCATACTTCATATATCACTCCTGTGGCTAAAGGACTAATTGTTGGATTTGGTCTAGACTCTTATCGCTTGGGAGTGGAAAGCTTAGTTGGGCATATCGATTAAACAATATTGTTTTAGGTTTCTTAACTTATAAAAAAGCGTATAACCTACCATGACAAATCGAATCTGATTAGAGCCATTATTGAATTTGCTATATCAATTGAACTTCCAGGATTTATTATATATTGTATATTGGGCTTTATACTCATTTTGTCATTTTTAACCCAATCGTATGTTAATTCAATAGCTATTTCATTCTCTATTTTTTCGGAAAATTGAGTTTTATAAAATTCTGAAAAATTATTTTTTGCTATTGCAATGCCCATTCCATCTAGAGCTCTTTTTTGATAAAAGCCTTGAAGCCAAAGACCGCTACCTATATATGATTTTACTGGATTAATATGACTTAGTGATACTCCTATTTGAGTGAATACATTTATATTTTTTAGGCTATTTTGAAAAATATTTTGATCACCAATAAAATAAACTCCATGAGTTGAATTATATCCTTTATTGTTGATTACTTTATTTTGTGTATGATTCCATAATCCAATTTTGTATATCCCTTCATTTACTTTTTTATTCAAAAGATATATCTGGATTTCATTTATAATCAATGCACCTTCTGTTTTACTTAATTTAAATGTTAATGAGTTGGGATTTCCACTTTCTGTTCCTGGGTCACCATCATATATGGCATTATTAAATTTAAAATTCTTTCCTATATTCCATTCAAGCACAACACCTAACGTTGCTAAGGGGAAGATTGATGCAGGAAAATTTGTTGATAGATCTGGTTGTATTCCAAAAGAGCTATTAATAAAATTTGATCCAGCATCAGTTATTGCAAAAACACTATTTAAATCGTGTTGACCAATGAGAATAGACCAATTTTCAAAATTCTGCTTATACCAGAATTGATATAGTCTTGAATGAGATTCAGCTTCAATATTATTTGCAATTTGATAATCACCAATTAGAGAAGAAAGTGAATTTCCATGATTATTTAATAAATAGCTAAAAAATTGACCGCCCTCCCATAAATTCAATGTTTCAGTATTAAACTCTACGGTAAGATCTAGATTACCAAGGTATGCAGTCCCTCTTTTAATTCCACCAAGAGCATTAGTTGCAAAATCAAAAGTATACCTACCTTCTATAGTAATTCCTTTTTTAGGTTTTTGAGCGAGAGAAAATTGACAAAAAAGGACAAAAAAGAAATTTAATAACCAAAACCAAAAATGTGCCAATAGTATGTGTTTTATTATTAGACTTTATTTATAGAATTATTCCAAATAAATGACCCATCA
>VMCW01000015.1 GCA_008081175.1 Flavobacteriaceae bacterium | reverse complement strand
CTGTGATGATTTTGTTGCCGCTTTCGCTCTGTCTGTCCCGGCCCAGGTCCTCCCTCTTTTCAATGATCTCACCCCAGCCCTCGGATTGCGCTACCTCTTCCTTTCTCATGACTTGGCGGTAGTAAAATATATGTCCGACCGCGTAATGGTTATGCAAGAGGGTAAACTAGTAGAGCTACAAGAAGCTGACTCATTATACAACAAACCAAAAAGAGCCTATACCAGAAAGCTTATTGAGGCTATACCTCAATAAGCATAATTTGATTATTTTCTAACTACTAGAAATTTCCTTTTCAATGAGTTAAGTAGATGGATTAGGGATGGCCTCGTGTATTTTGTCAATTTCTTCAAGAACTTCGGGACTAAGCTGTAGTTGTGCAGTACCAATATTTTCCTTTAGTTGTTCCAGGTTAGTAGCACCAATTATATTACTAGTTACAAAAGGACGGTCGTTTACAAAGGCTAATGCCAATTGCGTTAACGACATGCCGTTTTTTTGAGCGAGTTCAAAATAGGCCTCCACTGCCTGCTTACATGGGTCTGAACTATACCGATCATAATGTGGGAAAAGCGTAAGTCGAGCCTTTTCTGGCTGGGTACCTCCTCTGTATTTTCCAGAAAGCACCCCAAAAGCTAGAGGAGAATAAGCCAATAAACCTACATCTTCTCGATGACAAACCTCAGCATTGCCCGTTTCAAATGTTCTGTTCAGAAGAGAATAGGGATTTTGTATAGTCCGTACTCTGGGACGTTGTTCTGATGCAGCTCCAATAAATTTCATAGTACCCCAAGGGGTTTCATTAGACAAGCCAATGTAACGTAGTGTTCCTTTTTTTATGTGTGCTTGTAAGGCATCGAGCACCTCCTCAAAATTTTCCTCCCAGTGATCTCCTTTTTGGTAGGCATAGCCACGTTTACCGAAAAAGTTGGTAGGGCGCTCTGGCCAATGTAACTGGTAGAGGTCTATATAATCTGTTTGCAAACGTTTGAGGCTGTTTTCAATAGCCGCATCAATGGTCTTTTTGGAATAGTTTTTATCAGTTCTAATGTGTTGGGTGAAACCTGCAGGACCTGCAATTTTTGAAGCCAATATGACTTGATTTCTGTTGTTTCTTTTTTTAAACCAAGTTCCAATAAAACGCTCAGTATCTCCTTGTTCCTCTGCTCGTGGTGGGATGGGGTAAAGTTCTGCCGTATCAAAAAAGTTAATGCCATTCTCCAATGCAAAGTCCATTTGTTGGTGGGCCTCTTCTTCTGTGTTTTGTCTTCCCCAGGTCATGGTTCCCAGGCAAATTTTACTTACTTTAATCTCAGTTCCAGGTAAGGTATTGTAATTCATTTATTCGTTGTTTGCTTCCAATAAAGTGGTTATTTCGTCAAGTGAAGGACTTAGTACAACTTCAATTCTCCTATTTGCTGCACGTCCTTCTGCTGAACTGTTTGGAGCAATAGGGACATATTCACTACGTCCTGCTGCAGTAAGGTTTTGTGGTAAGATTTGTTTGTTTTTTAATAGAATTTGAACCACGGCGGTAGCCCTTTTAGTAGATAGATCCCAGTTGGATTCCAAAGCTCCTTTACTCGTAAATGGTACGTTGTCCGTATGTCCTTCTATAAGTACTGTAATCTCGGGGTTTTTTTCTAGAACTTTGGCAAGTTGCCCAAGTGCTTGTACACCTTCTGCTTCAACTACCCAACTTCCTGATTTAAATAAAAGCTTGTTTTCCATGGAAATGTATACTTTTCCATTCCGCTGTTCTACGGTCAAACCTTTTCCTTTATAGTTCAACAAGGCCGAAGAAAGGCGTTCTTTTAAATCATTCAAAGCCTTTTTTTGATCTTCAATCATTTGTTCCAATTGATCGACACGAGCTCCTCGAGATTGGAGTTCGGTTTCTTTTAAAGCAATTTGTTTTAAAAGGGTATTGTTTTTCGCAATGCTCTCTTGAATTTTTAAGTCACTGTTTTCTTTCAATAAAGTAAATTCTTTTTCTAGACTTTGTATTTCCTTTATCGCTTGTGCAACACTGTCCCGAGACCTTTTTAGATAGAGGGATGTTTCGTTTGATTTATCGTTTAATCGATCCCAAGATTGTTGCAATGAATCTTGCTCTTTTTCCAATGCAATACGTTGGTCTTTCATCTGGGCGTATCGCAATTCCAGATCATTAAAAACCTTTGTTGAAACACAACTTGAAACACCCAACAATAAAAAAGCGAATTTAAAAGGTCTCATATCAAAAAGTTAGTTCTACACCTACAGGACAATGATCTGAATGTTTGGCTTCTGGCAAAATAAATGCACGACTGATGTGTTCTCTCAAAGGAGCACTCACCAATGCGTAATCAATTCGCCAACCTTTGTTATTGTTTCTTGCATTGGCACGATAACTCCACCAACTGTAATTGTGGGGTTCTGGATTTAAATAACGAAAGGAATCCACAAAGCCAGACTTAAAAAAACCGTCTAACCAAGCGCGTTCTTCTGGAAGAAAACCAGAAACATTTTTATTTCGTATTGGATCATGAATATCTATCGCTTCGTGACAAATATTGTAGTCCCCACAAATGACTAGATTGGGATAGGATTGTTTCAATTCATTAATGTACTCTTGAAACTCATCCATAAATCTAAATTTATAGTCCAATCGATCCGTATTGGTCCCTGAAGGTAAATATAAGCTCATCACAGAAACTTCATCGAAATCTACTCGAAGGATGCGTCCCTCGAAATCCATATGGTCAATTCCGCTTCCATAAACAATCATTTTAGGTTCTTTTTTTGCTAAAATAGCAACCCCACTATACCCCTTTTTCTGAGCAGAAAACCAATAGTGTTGATACCCCAACTCTTCAAAAACAGCGGTATCTACCTGTTCTTTTAGTGCTTTTATTTCTTGCAAACAAAGTACGTCTGGATTGGCAGCTTTCAACCAGTCTGAAAAACCTTTGTTTAGAGCGGCTCGAATGCCGTTTACATTGTAGGAAAGTATTTTCAACTGCTTTTTTTACGAAGATAAAAAATCCTTAGGGTTCTGAAAATATTAAAGTAGATCTATAATTTTTTCAAAAGCGTTTCAATAGCTACTTTATCTGTTATTGTATTTTGTAAATCAGAAAGTGAAATTCGTTCCTGAGTCATAGAATCTCGATCTCTTAAAGTAACGGTTTTATCTTCTAGACTTTGATGATCCACTGTTATACAGTAAGGAGTCCCTAGTGCATCTTGTCTTCTGTAGCGTCTTCCTACGGCATCTTTTTCGTCATAGGCAGTAGCCATTTTCCATTTTAAGTCATCGACTATTGATCGCGCTAGCTCAGGCAATCCGTCTTTTTTGACTAAGGGAAGTACTGCCACTTTAGTGGGAGCTAGAGCTGCAGGGAGTTTGAGTACGGTTCGTGTGGCACCCTCTTCTAAGGTTTCCTCTTCCAATGCGTGAGAAAGAACTGCTAGAAACATACGATCTAAACCGATGGAGGTCTCCAAAACATAGGGAGTATAATTTTCATTGCGTTCAGGATCGAAATACTGTAATTTTTTTCCGCTAAAGGTCTGATGGCTCCCTAAATCGAAATCAGTACGAGAATGAATCCCTTCCAATTCTTTAAACCCAAAAGGAAACTTAAATTCGATATCACAAGCCGCATCAGCGTAGTGTGCTAGTTTTTCATGGTCGTGAAAACGATAATTTTCCTCTCCCATTCCCAAACTAAGATGCCATTTCAAGCGTGTTTTTTTCCAATGCTCATACCATTGTTTTTGCGTCCCAGGAGGGATAAAAAACTGCATTTCCATTTGTTCAAATTCGCGCATTCTGAAGATAAATTGCCGAGCAACAATTTCATTTCGAAAGGCTTTTCCCGTTTGAGCAATCCCAAATGGGAGCTTCATACGACCAGTTTTTTGAACATTTAAAAAATTAACGAAAATCCCCTGTGCTGTTTCCGGGCGGAGATACAAGTCCATAGCAGTGTCTGCACTTGCCCCCAACTTAGTACCAAACATAAGATTGAATTGTTTGACATCAGTCCATTCTCTAGAACCTGATTCGGGACAGCTAATTTCCAATTCCTCTATCAAAAGCTTTACATCTGCTAGATCCTCTTTTTCGAGTGACTTCCCTAATCTTTTAAGTATTGTATTCGCTTTTTCTTGATAGGCTATAACTCTGGGATTAGTGCTTTTGAATTGGGCTTCGTCAAAATCAACACCAAAACGCTTGGCTGCTTTGACTACTTCTTTCTCAATTTTAGCTTCAATTTTTGCGACATGGTCTTCTACTAAAACATCTGCACGGTATCGCTTTTTAGAAACTTTATTGTCGATCAAAGGGTCGTTAAAAGCATCGACATGTCCAGAAGCTTTCCAAGTAGTAGGATGCATGAAAATAGCGGCATCTATACCTACTATGTTTTCATTTAGCTGCACCATAGCTTTCCACCAGTAGTCACGAATGTTCTTTTTGAGAGCCACTCCGTTTTGACCGTAATCATAAACGGCACTTAGTCCATCATAAATTTCGCTGGAAGGAAAAACAAAACCATACTCTTTAGCATGGGAAATTACTTTTTTGAATTGATCTGCTTGTTGTACCATGGGGCAAAAATACTTCTTTTTGTCCTTTTGGAAACCTCTGATTAAGGAATTGTAAGGAAAGATTTAAAGAGAGTTTATGAATGGTAAAATTATTTTGATGAGTTTCATTTCAGCGCTTTTTGCTGCGGCCATAATGTCCTCAATATCGATAGGTTTTAAGTGATCTGGATCACACAAGTCTGTGAGAACAGAAAAAGCCACACAATTCATCTGGAGTTGGTTCGCTACGATGACTTCCGGTACGGTAGACATTCCTACTGCATCGGTCCCTATCATTTTTAAAAAACGGTATTCGGCTCTGGTTTCCAATTGAGGTCCAAGCACTGCGGTATATACTCCTCTATAAAGAGGTACCTTTACATCTTTAGCTATTTGAAAGATGCGTTCATTTAACCCTTGATTATAGGGTGCACTCATGTCAACAAATCGATTACCTAACAGGGCACTCCCTTTTTCTGCAAGAGGAGAACTCCCCTGTAAGTTGATGTGATCTTCAATAAGCATCAGTCCGCCTTTTGTAAAGCTAGGATTCAATGCTCCAGCAGCATTACTCAATACTACTGTTTTCACTCCCATGGCATTCATTAATCGTATGGGAAGGGTTACCTCAAAAAGGGATAGTCCTTCGTATGCATGGAAGCGTCCTTGAAACATTAAAACAGGTGTTCCCTCCAGTAGTCCGTATAGCAAGCGTCCTTTTTGGTACTCCATTGTATCCTTGGGAAAATGAGGGATGTCCTCATAAGAAACAGCTATTTGTACCTCCAACTTTTCTGAAAGAGCTCCTAAGCCTGTTCCTAAGACAACACCTACACCAACTTTAGGAATCCCTTTTTTAATGAGGTACTGTCTGCTTTCTGCTATTTTTTCTTTAAAATCCATGGATTAAAGATAGTTGTTCTCCTGCTATTCTCAGGCAATTGCACCTTGACAACTGCTCCCAGAACCAGCGGTACAACCATAACAATGTTGAGATACTTGTATCTCTCTGTTTTGAAGGACTTGAGCATCAAATTCACTGATGTGGTTACGCTTGGAAGCCACCTTCAAGCCCAACATTTGATTGAAGTCGCAATCGTATAAATAGCCGTCCCAACTCACAGAAAGCGTTGTAGTACACATAACATTTTTAGCAGCTGTAGGATTAAAGGCATTTACTAAGTTTGTCATGTATTCTTCATAATTTTCAGAGGCAATTAGATAGTCTAAAAATCGGCTAATTGGTAAATTGGTTAAGGCAAAAAGTTGATTGAAAACAAGACCAAAGTCGGTATTAAGTGCATTTTTATAGTCTTGCTCTAATGCAGCCTGGTCTCCTGGCAGAAAAGCTCCTGAAGGATTGTATACCAAATCCAAGAGCAATCCAGTCCCTGGTTTACCGTAGCCAACGGTATTGAGCATTTCTAACGCTTTAATCGAAGAGTCAAATACTCCTGATCCTCTTTGTCTGTCCGTCTTATTTCTTTTGTAAAAAGGAAGTGAAGAAACTACATGAACCTGGTGTTTCGCAAAAAATAAGGGCAAATCATGGTATTTTTTATTTGCTAAAATGATCGTTAAATTGGAACGAACGATGATTTCCTTTACTTGAGTTTGGCTTCTGATTTGCTCAACAAACCAACGAAAATCCGGATGCATTTCTGGTGCTCCACCAGTCAAATCAACGGTCTGTATTGCTTGGGATTGCATCACCTTAATACAGGCATTCATCGTTATTTTAGTAATGTACTCTTTTCTGTCTGGCCCAGCATCTACATGACAGTGGGCACATACCTGGTTGCACATATACCCCATATTGATTTGAAGTACTTCTAAAGGGTGTGGTTGTAGAGCAGACAGTTGATGTTGTTTGAGTTTTTCTTTAAACAAAGGCAGTGTGCCTGTCTCAAAAACCCCTGTAGACAGAAGCTCTAATTGTCTTTTTGTGTCCGAAAGCTCACTTTTTCTAGCCTTTAATGATTTTTTAGCCATTACATACTCAATTGATCATACCGGTTCATCATTTGAACACCGTGAACCAAAACTGCACCACTTTTTATGGCTGCTCCTACATGTACAGCTTCCATCATTTCTTCGTTTTCAATTCCACGTTGTAAACCGTCTTTTGTGTAGGCATCTATACAATAGGGACATTGAACTACATGAGCAACAGCAAGTGCAATAAGGGATTTTTCTCTTGCTGTGAGCGCACCTTCTTCAAAAACTTTATTATAGTATTCAAAAAATCGCTCTCCCAATTCCTTGTTCCATTTTGTGATTTCACCAAACTTATTTAGATCTTCAGGGTTGTAATACTCTTTTTTCATCGCATTTACGCTTTTTTGTCTAAAGTAAAATTTTGAAACCGAAATGTCAAAAATGTCGAAAATTTAACACTCTTTATAAAACTAAAAAGAGGGGTTTTTATACTTTGGGAAGTAAAATTGTCCCCAATCATGAACTATACAACCTACTTAAAATCATTCGTAGATCTTATTTTTCCCAGAAATTGTTGGGGCTGTAGGTCTTCACTTCAAGTGTATGAAAAGCACTTGTGTTTACGCTGTCAATTAGATCTTCCAATTACAAATTTTCATCTGACACAATATAATCCCCTTTACGAAAAACTATACAAAACCGTTCCTTTAAAAAGTGCTTCCTCTCTATTTTACTTTCATAAGGAGGGAATCGTTTCAGAATTGATTCATCAATTCAAATACTTAGGACAGCAGAAGATAGGTCTATATTTAGGAGATTGGTTGGGTGAAGTCCTCAGAGAAAGCCCCTTTTTAAAGGATATAAAAGGAGTGATACCCGTTCCTTTACATCCTACCAAACAAAGAAAGAGAGGTTATAACCAGGCCGAAATACTTAGTATGTGCTTGTCAAAAAAACTACAAATCCCTCTTTACAACAACTCCGTTGAACGCGTAAAAAACACAAAAGCTCTTGCCCACATAGGATATGAAAAACGCAGGGAGGAGATTCATCAGGCTTTTGAACAGAAAATAAAATTAAAGGAAAATGAAGGTCACCTTCTTCTTGTAGACGATGTAATAACTACTGGGGCAACAATAAGCTCTTGCGCTCAGGCTCTACTAAAAAATGAGGGCATTGAATTGAGTGTTGTTTCACTGGCATGTAGGGTTTAAATGGAATGATTGTATTATTTTTGATGAATCAAAAAAGTATGAAACAAGCCGTTCTTCTTTTTCTTTCCTCCTTGCTGCTCCTAATGACAGTAAAATGCGCTAAACGAGCTTCCCCAACAGGTGGCCCTCGGGATTCCATCCCTCCAGTTTTAGTCAATGCCACTCCAAAACTCAACACAACTTTTTTTGATAAAGAAGGATTTACACTCACCTTTGATGAGTATGTTACCTTAAAGGATGTGAGTAAGCAGCTTATTGTTTCCCCTCCTTTGAGCTCCTCTCAGTACAAAGTGTATCCTACTACAGGGGCTTCAAAAAAGATTTCTTTAGTATTGAACGACAGCTTGATGGACAACACTACATATACCTTTAACTTTGGTGAGAGTATTATAGATTTTAATGAAGGAAATCCTACCCCCTTTTTAACCTATACCCTTTCAACAGGAGCCACAATAGACTCTTTATATATAAAAGGAAAAGTCACAGATGCCTTTGAAAAGGATACAGAAACCTTTATCTCACTTCAGCTTTATCCAGTAGACAGCATCTACAAAGATTCTACCATCTATACACAAAAACCACTTTATGTAACCAGCACTTTAGATACTACTGTTTATCGTTTTCAGAATTTACGGGCAGGAAAGTACAACCTAATCGCACTGCAAGACCTAGCAGGAAACTATCTTTTTGATCAAGGTGTAGATAAAATAGGGTTTGTAAACCAACTCATAGAACTTCCTCAAGATTCTGTCATAGACTTGAAGCTTTTTAAAGAAAAAACAAACTTTTCTTGGGATGCTCCATATTTTATAAATGACCACCATGTAGCTCTTGCATATTACGGTGAATACGAGGCACAGCCTTACAAAATGATTTCAGAAGTTCCCAGCACCTTTGAAACACTAGTAACCAAAAACCTTGAAAAAGACAGTCTTAATTTTTGGTTTAAAGGAGCTACCTTAGATTCGATTAAGTTTGAACTAGAAATACGAGATACACTTCGCACCAAAACAGCCTTTTTAAAAGAACCCATAGAAGATTCTTTGGTTATTTCTCAATTTACAAAAGGAACGCTGCGTTTGAAAAACCTTTTTGAACTATCGAGCAACCTTCCTGTAACGACTGTAGATAACAGCCGCCTTTTAGTTACTAATGTAGATACAGTTCCCATTCCGGCTCAATTGAAAATAATGGAAAATTACGACCGTATAGCTATTGATTTTGAAGTTTTACCAAACGATCGATATACGGTGACCCTATATCCCAATGCCTTGGAAGATTTTTGGGGACGAACACACGATACTCTAGTATATAGAACTTCTACCAAAAAAATTGAGGATTACGGAAATATCTACCTCCGCGTACAGCACGATTCACCACATCCCTACTTGATCGAATTGCTAAACAACAATAAAGTTGTTCGTCGTTATGACAGTCTTGTACCAGGAAATAATTATTCTTTTGAACTCTTAGACGCAGGAAAATATACTGTTCGTTTAATTGAAGACGCAAACAACAACAAACTGTGGGATACAGGAGATTATCTTGAAAAGATACAGCCTGAAAAGGTCATCTACTATTGGAAAGAAATTGATTTAAGAGCCAATTGGGATATGAACGAAACCTTTAATACAGCTCAAAATTATCCCGATCTTCCAGAAAGCGCAACTGCTTCCGAAGTGCTTGAAGTTCCAAGTAGTCCACTTGAGCCCTAACCGAAGTTTCGTTTGAAGAAAATTCCTCAGAAAGCCGCTTCCCCAACGGGTTATAAATAGCACTGTGCCCTGGATACATTAAGTTATTTGCATCCTGACCTATCCTGTTGACTCCTACAACATAGCATACATTTTCTATGGCCCGTGCTTGAAGCAGGGTGTCCCATGCGGTAATACGCGCAACAGGCCAATTGGCTACAAAGAGAAGTAGGTCGTAGTTTGTTGTATTGCGATTCCAAACGGGAAAGCGAAGGTCGTAACATATCCGCAAACAAATCTTCCAGCCCTTATACTCAAATAAACCAGAATTGCTGCCTTTAGAATAGGCCAGATCTTCACCTGCTAAAGTAAACCGATGTCGTTTGTCATAACGGGCAATTATTCCATTTGCCCCAACCATTACAAAACGATTATATAATTTTCCTTCCTCTTGAATGACCAAACTTCCTCCTATTAATATGTCTTTCTTTTCCGCCCAATGGTGCATCCATTTCAAAGTAGGACCTCCTTCTGTTTCCGCAACCTTATTAGCATTCATGGTAAATCCGGAAGTAAACATTTCCGGTAAAAGGACCACGTCTGTGTTATCTTTAATTTCTTTTAAATGTTTCTCTATAAATATTCTGTTTTGGAGCGGATCTTCCCAAAAAAGAGGTAACTGAAGGGCCGAAATATTGAGTTGAGTTTGCATGTGAGGAGGAATACTCTAGTATACTTGAGTTATAAATTAAAATTTACCTATCTTTAAATGTAAATGAAATCCTTTATTTACACGTGAAAAAAAGCAAACAAATTGCCTTGATTTTTGTTCTTGTTGGAACAATAGTTCATGGGCAAATCTATTTTCCTGCTTCGTATAACAGCAGATGGGAACAAAGAACCCCCAAGACTTTTAACATCAATAACGATGACTTAGATGCTGCAATGCGCTTTGCAATAGAAAACGAATACAGTGGATCAAAAGACCTGCGTATTGCCATTTTAAAAGGCTTTGAACGAGAGCCTTACCACAAAATTGTAGGACCTACCAAAAAACGTGGAGGGCCAGCAGGCATGATATTAAAAAATGGATATCTCATCGCTTCATGGGGAGATACGAAACGGGTGGACATGACCTTTAGTGTAACAAAAAGTTACTTGTCTACCGTTGCTGGTTTAGCAGTAGATAAAGGTTTATTCAATCCACAAGATCGAGTTACCGATTTGATTTGGGACAGCACCTTTGATGGAGAACACAATAAACAAATCCGATGGAGGGACCTGCTGAATCAATCATCTGATTGGTCTGGAACATTGTGGGGAGGTCACGACTGGGCAGATCGCCCCCCTTCAGAAGGAGGAATAGATGATTGGAAAAACAGAACGTATTATACCCCGGGTACCCACTTTGAATACAATGACGTTCGGGTAAATTTATTAGCTTATTCGCTTTTGAATGTCTGGAGAAAACCTTTGCCACAGGTGTTGAAACAATACATAATGGACCCTATAGGTGCAAGTCCGAGTTGGCGATGGTACGGTTATGAGAACTCTTGGGTTACATTGGATGGGAGTAAGATGCAATCTGTTTCTGGTGGAGGACATTCCGGTGGGGGGCTTTTCATCAATACGGAAGATCATGCCCGTTTTGGCTTACTCTTTCTAAACAAAGGAAACTGGAATGGGAAACAACTTCTAAGTGAAAATTGGATTCAAGAAGCCATACAATCTTCTCCAGCACAAGTCAACTATGGTTATATGTGGTGGCTCAACAAAAAAGGGACCAACCGCTATTGGGAAGGGGTACCAGAAAATGTTTATTATGCAGCAGGTTTTGGAGGAAACTTTATTGTCATTGTACCCGATGAAAACATTGTGGTAGTTACACGTTGGCTAGAACCCAGTCAAATGGGTGCTTTCATGAAAAAAGTGATGGAAGCCCTTCCTTGAAATTGACAATTAACACCTAAAACACACCAAATTTTCCTAAATGGATATCAAGTTTTTTATTGGACCTATGTCCAAAAATGTAGTGGATTCAATCCGGTTGTTTCAACAAAATACCTCAAAAAAAATAGGGCTGATCCCCAGCAGAAGGCAAGTCGATTATACAGGAGGTTATGCCAATCATTGGACAACAGCCCAGCTGGCTTCTGACGCGAGCGAAATTACAATTATGAGGGATCACGGAGGCCCTGGACAAGGAGCTGAAGATGACGATGGATACCGCTCTTTAGAAGAGGACTGTAGTTATTTTGACTTTATCCATATCGACCCTTGGAAGAAATATCCCACTTTTGAAGAAGGTGCAAAATGGACTTTAGAAATGATCCAATTTTGTCTTTCTAAAAATGCAAAAATGCAATTTGAAGTCGGAACAGAAGAGGCCATAAGGCGATTCGATCCCGAAGAGCTCGTTTGTTTGCTGGATTTCTTAAAAGGAAATCTATCTAAAGAAGCATTTTTACAAATTAAATATTTGGTAATTCAATCAGGCACCTCCCTCTCTTCTAATAAAAATACGGGGCATTTCGATTTAAAACGATTGAAACAAATGGTTGCTGTGGCGAAAGCCTATCAGTTAAAATCAAAAGAACATAACGGAGATTATATCTCAGAGGAATTGATTCACCACAAAATGGCTCATGGACTAGACGCCATCAATATTGCTCCAGAATTTGGATTGATAGAAACACAAACCTACCTGAATAAGATGCAAGGTAAAAAAGCCCTTTTTGAACGCTACTGGGAACTGTGTTTTCAGTCAAGAAAATGGGAAAAATGGGTAGGTCCCGAATTTAATCCGCAAAAAGAAAAAGAAAATCTAGTGAAAATATGTGGGCATTATGTCCTATCGGAGCCTACATTTATTCATGATATCAAAAGTGAATTTGAGGAAATAGATGCTTTAGTTCAAAAAAACATCACCAAAAAACTCACCTCACTTCACCAAATAGAAGTTTGATTTCAGCAATCAGAATTAACCCTTCAAGCTGGCAGAAAGGTATTCACGATTCATACGTGCAATATTCTCAAGAGAAATCCCTTTGGGACATTCTACTTCACATGCTCCGGTATTGGTACAGTTTCCAAAACCTTCTTCGTCCATTTGTTTGACCATATTGAGAACGCGATCTGTAGCTTCTACTTTTCCTTGAGGAAGCAAAGCATACTGAGAAACTTTTGCGGAAACAAATAACATTGCAGAAGCATTTTTACAGGTTGCAACACAAGCTCCACATCCGATACATGTAGCTGCGTCAAAAGCTTTATCTGCATCGTGTTTATCGATAGGTATTGCATTGGCGTCCTGGGTATTTCCTGAGGTATTGACAGAAACAAAACCTCCTGCTTGCTGCACTCGATCAAAAGCGGAACGATCTACAGTCAAGTCTTTGATAACAGGAAAGGCTTTGGCACGGAAAGGCTCTATTGTTATGGTATCACCATCTTTAAACTTTCTCATGTGTAACTGACAGGTGGTTACCAAACGATCGGGTCCATGGGCTTCTCCATTGATGAACATCGAACACATCCCACAGATTCCCTCTCGACAATCGTGATCAAAAGCTATAGGATCAATCCCTTCAGCCATCAACTGCTCATTCAAAACATCCATCATTTCCAAAAAGGACATATCAGGGGAGACCTCTTTCATTTGATAGGTTTCCATTTTCCCTTTTGCATTTTTGTGGGCTTGTCGCCAAACTTTAAGTGTCAAATTCATACTGCTACTCATTATTTATAAGAACGCGTTTTAACTTCTATCTCTTCGTATTTTAATTCTTCTTTATGAAGTTCTGCTTTAGAGGGAGCTCCTTTGTATTCCCAAGCAGAAACAAAGGTAAAGTTCTCATCATCGCGAAGAGCCTCTCCTTCTGGTGTTTGTGATTCTTCACGGAAGTGTCCTCCACAAGACTCTGTTCGTTCCAAAGCGTCTTTAGCAAACAATTCTCCTAGTTCTAAAAAATCTGCTACTCTTCCCGCTTTGGCCAATTGCTCGTTAAACTCATTGACGTTTCCTGGTACATTTACATTTTTGTAGAAGTCTTCTCGTAGTTCTTGAATTTCTTTGATGGCTTCTTTCAGTCCTTTTTCATTTCGAGACATTCCACATTTGTTCCACATGATTTTACCCAACTTGCGGTGATAATAATCCACAGAATGGCTTCCTTTGTTACTGATAAATCCTTCTATTTGAGCTTTCACTGCTGCTTCAGCCTTTTCAAATTCTGGAAGGTCAGTACTAATTGGACCTGTTCGGATGTCGTCCGCAAGATAATCCCCGATAGTGTAGGGCAAAACAAAATAACCATCTGCCAGTCCTTGCATCAGTGCTGAAGCTCCCAAACGGTTTGCCCCATGGTCGGAAAAGTTAGCCTCTCCAATGGCGTAACACCCTGGTATGGTGGTCATCAGATTGTAATCTACCCATACCCCGCCCATAGTGTAGTGTACTGCTGGATAGATCATCATAGGAGTTTCATAGGGGTTTTGATCTACTATTTTTTCATACATCTGGAACAAGTTCCCGTACTTTGCTTTGACAATCTCTTGACCTAATTTTTTTACTAGGGCTTCGTTATTTTCATCAAGACCTTTGACGTGTGCTTGTTCCTTACCGTAGCGCATAATAGCGGAGGCAAAATCCAAATACACAGCCTCCCCTGTTTTATTTACTCCATAACCCGCATCGCATCGTTCTTTTGCTGCTCTAGAAGCTACATCTCGAGGGACTAAATTTCCAAATGCTGGATAGCGGCGTTCCAAGTAGTAATCGCGGTTTTCTTCGGCAATTTCCGTAGGCTTTAATTTCCCTTCTCGAATTGCTTTCACATCCTCAAGTTTTTTAGGCACCCAAATACGTCCGTCATTTCTTAGGGATTCGGACATTAGAGTTAACTTGGACTGATGGTCTCCGGACACAGGAATACATGTCGGGTGAATTTGGGTAAAACAGGGATTGGCAAAATACGCCCCTTTTTTGTGAATTTTCCAAGCTGCGGAGACATTACTTCCCATTGCATTGGTAGAGAGGAAAAATACGTTTCCGTATCCCCCAGATGCGATTACAACCGCATGCGCGCTGTGACGCTCAATTTTTCCATCCACCAGATTTCTGGTAATGATCCCGCGTGCTTTACCATCAACGACCACAATGTCCATCATCTCATGGCGATTGTACATTTTAATTTTACCACGACCTATCTGTCTGTTCATTGCAGAATAAGCACCTAAAAGTAGTTGTTGCCCTGTCTGTCCTTTAGCATAAAAAGTTCGAGACACAAGCACTCCACCAAAAGAACGGTTGTCTAGTAGCCCGCCGTAATCTCGAGCAAAAGGAACTCCTTGGGCTACACATTGGTCTATGATATTGGTTGAAACCTCAGCAAGACGGTGAACATTGGCTTCGCGAGAACGGTAGTCTCCCCCCTTGATGGTGTCATAAAAAAGACGATAGGTAGAGTCACCGTCACCTTGGTAATTTTTTGCTGCATTGATTCCTCCTTGTGCGGCAATAGAATGGGCTCTACGAGGAGAATCTTGGAAACAAAAAGTCTTGACATTATAGCCTAATTCTGCTAAAGTTGCAGAAGCAGAGGCTCCTGCCAGACCTGTTCCAACAACAATAACATCAATCAAACGCTTGTTTGCAGGGCTGACCAAATTGATCTTTCCTTTGTGGTTTGTCCATTTTTCGGCTACAGGTCCCTTCGGTGTTTTTGAATCTAATTTTGCCATGTTAAAATGCGTTTAAATGATGAAATAATGCGATAAAAACAAAACCTAAAGGAACAATGATGGAAAAGGCTTTGGTAAAGGTTTTTATCGATTTAGAATATTTATTATTTACTCCTACAGACTGAAAGGAGGAAGAAAAGCCATGAAGCAAATGAAGGCTTAAAAAGACAAAAGAAAGGACATAAAGTCCAACACGAACAGGGCTTTCAAATTTGTGTACCAACTCTTCAAAGTAGCGGTCCGGGTTGAGCGGCAAAACTTCCACATATTTATATTTCATTTCCGGTACCCAAAAATCGTAAAAATGAAGTCCCAAAAAGGAGAGAATAACGATTCCCGAGTAGATCATGTTTCGAGACATCCAAGAAGCGTTAGCGCTACCCTTGTAATTGCTGTATTTTACTGTTCGTGATTTTGCATTTTGAAACTCCAAGATAAAACCCATAATGAAGTGAAATAAAACTCCAAAAATCAATACGGGCTGAAGCACAAACTGAACGAGGGGATTATTTCCCATAAAATGAGAAACTTCGTTAAATAGTGATTCGCTAAAAACAGAAAGTAAATTTATACTGAAATGCTGCGTTAAAAAGAGAACGAGAAAGATTCCTGAAAGTGCCATGGCCACTTTTCTTCCAATTGAAGAGGCAGTTAATGTCATAAGTTTCAATTTGTGGTTCAAAATTACAGTATAAAGCCCAAGCATCAAACCACTTTAGGCAATTTTTAAGGTTTTCTAAAAAGAAAAAAATAATCTTTGAATTTTGTTGAACCTTAAGGGTCAAATTCATAAAATTGAACATAATTTGTTAAACAGTAGGTGATTTTAAAATCTACTATCTTCGCAAAAAACAACGTATGAAATACAAACCGCTTTCCAGTTCCTTTTATCGTGCTAGTCGTGAGTCATTTATGAAGCATCTAAAGCCTAAAAGTTTGGCTGTATTTAATTCAAATGACCGCTATCCTATAAGTGCAGACAGTACTCTACCCTTTGAGCAGCATCGTGATCTTTTCTACCTAACTGGTGTAGATCAAGAGGAAAGCATTTTGGTGTTGTTTCCTGATGCTTTAGAATCCAAACACCGTGAAATTCTTTTTGTCAGGGAAACCAATGCGCATATAGCCGTCTGGGAAGGGGCTAAGCTCAGCAAAAAAGAGGCGACTGCATTAAGCGGTATAGAAACGGTTTACTGGCTGGACGATTTTAAGGCCGTTTTTCAAGAGTTAAGCACCCACTGTGAGACTTTTTATTTCAATACAAACGAACACTACCGTCAAGCGGTAGAGACCCAAACAAGGGAAGACCGATTCATAAGATGGTGTAAAGAACAGTACCCTGCTCATGGAGTAGCAAAAAGCAATCCTATTTTACAACAATTACGTTCCGTAAAAGATCAGGAGGAAATCAACCAGCTTCAAAAAGCCTGTGATATAACTGAAAAAGGAATACGAAGAATTCTATCCTTTCTAAAACCGGATGTTTGGGAATACGAACTGGAAGCTGAATTGATACACGAATTTATACGGAACCAATCCAAAGGTTTTGCCTATGAACCCATCATTGCCTCTGGAGCAAATGCCAATGTGTTACATTACACTTTAAATAACGAGCAGTGTAAATCAGGCGAACTGGTTTTGTTGGATGTAGCTGCTGAATACGGTAACTATTCTGCAGATTTAACGCGAACCCTTCCTGTTTCAAAAAGGTTTTCTCCAAGACAAAAAGAAGTGTATGAAGCGGTTTTAAGAGTGAAAAAAGAAGCGACCCAACTACTGGTACCCGGTACTCTATGGAAAGAATTTCATGTGGAAGTAGGAAAAATAATGACAGGAGAACTTCTAGGGCTAGGACTTTTGGATCGAGCAGATGTTCAAAGAGAAGACCCGAAACATCCTGCCTATAAAAAATACTTCATGCATGGCACAGCGCATCATCTGGGTTTAAATACACATGATTATGGCCTCTTACATTTACCGATGGAACCCAATATGGTATTTACAGTAGAACCCGGTATATATCTCCCCGATGAAGGTTTTGGAATTCGTCTAGAAGACGATGTAGTGATTCAAAAATCTGGAGAGCCGCTCAATTTGATGAAAAATATACCCATAGAGATTGAAGAAATTGAGGAGCTGATGAACGCATAAAAAAAGCCACCAAAAAGGTGGCTTTTTTTAACTGCCATTAGGCGGTTGTAGGGTGGGTAGTCTTTTTTTGCCAGAAATAAAGAATCGCAAATAAGACAATCAAAATTGCTGGGAAAGAAATCATGTAGGTTAGCGTTTGTTGACCCGCTGCTAACTCCAGTTCTGTGCCTGTAAGTCCTAAAGCGCTTTGCTCTATTCGAGAACTATCGATCCAGGATCCAATGATGGGTTGAAAAATTGAGGATGCAAACATTCCCATTCCTCCGACTATTGACATCCCCAGTGCTCCACTTGCTGGAATTTTTTCTGCGACAAAACCTATCATATTGGGCCAGAAATAACAAATTCCTAAGGCAAAGAAGACGGCTGCAACATAAACCATACCTCCCGTTTGGGTACTGAATAGAAAGATACCAATTGCGGCGAGGACTGCTGAACCCAACAGAACTCCCGTCTGATCCAATCGGTGGACAATATCACCACCAAAGTAGCGCCCTACGGCCATCAATCCGGTGATCAAAGCCAAGATAACCATGGGCTGTGCCCCACTATTGGACATGATCAAACTGGTCCATTGTTGAGGGCCAAATTCTGAAATTGCTGTCAATGCCATACATGCTAAAATGAAAATGTAAATGGGTGAGGCCATTGCTTTTAGATTTTCACTTACAGAAGCTGCTGCCTGAACTTTGGGTTTAGGAAATTCTTGTCCTAAAAACAAATAGGCATAGATTACTGTAGGTATCATAATGATCCATATCTGGGCTTGCCATCCTAAAGCAGCATCTGTCATGAATTTAGAAACTAAACTTCCCAAAACGATCCCTCCAGGGAACCACATATGAAAACGGTTCAATAAAGTATTCATGGTTTTGCCTTCATAAGCATCAGCTATCATAGGATTACAAGCTGCTTCTGTACAACCGTTTCCGATCCCAATAAGGAGAGTGGACAACAATAATCCTGTATAACCACCAGAATAAATGGTTAGAATAATCCCCAATGTATGGGTTAAAAATGCAAACTGCATGATGCGTTTAGGTCCAATCGTGTGATAAAATAGTCCTCCCAAAATCATTGAAATAGGAAAGCCTAAAAACCACATGGAATTTATAAAACCTAACTGTTGTGCATCCAAAAGAAACTCCTCCCCTAGTTGAGGCAAAATTCCCGCACGGATACTGAATGAAAAGGCAGTTGTGATTAAAGCAAAACAACTACCATAAAATAGTCTCTTCGAATTTGTCATTGTTTAGTTTGTTTCAATTTGATTTCTAAAGATATGGGATTTTAAAAACGGAAACAATAGAAAACTTGCAATAAACCTACATTACGACACACTCTTTAGTGACAGCCGCAATCTACACCACAATTATTTTCTTTCTTTTTTTTCTTCTTGAAAAGGGGTTTTCTAAAAAGATACAACAAAGCACCTATTGCTGATAAAATAACCAATGTAGTTTGAAACCCTTCCATCAGCTCAATAATTGATAGGTTGAAAATGCAACGAGATAAGCGAGTACGGTCATACCAAAGAGTTGTACCATAGGCCACTTCCAAGAATTGGTTTCTTTTCGTACTACGGCTAGAGTACTCATACACTGCATAGCAAAGGCATAAAAAAGCATGAGGGAAATTCCAGTGGCAAGGTCAAAAAGTATTTTGCCATCAGAACGCACTTCGGAGGCCATTCTATTTTTTATGGTATCTTCTGTATTGTTCTCCACACTGTAAATAGTAGCAAGTGTTCCAACAAATACTTCTCGGGCTGCAAAAGAACTGATCAAGGCAATTCCTATTTTCCAATCATACCCTAAAGGACTAATAGCAGGCTCAATGGTTTTTCCTAAAATACCAATGTAAGAATGTTCTAGTCGGTACGCGTTTGTTTTAAATTCTAATTCGGTAGGGCTGAGTTCTGGATAATTTTGTTGAACCAACAGCTCTGCTTCATTGAATTCTTTACCTGGCCCATAAGAGGCCAATATCCATAGTAAAATAGAAATGGCTAAGATAATTTTACCGGCTTCTGTGACAAATGTTCGTGTTTTTTCCCAAACAGTGATTGCCACATTTTTTAGCAATGGTAATTTATAGTTTGGCATTTCAACCACAAAATAACTTTTAGCTTTGATGTCCAAGGTTTTACTTAAAATCCATGCGGCAAAAAGTGCCATACCAAATCCTATAAGATACAATGACATCAGCATAAGTCCTTTATAACTCAGCCCCAAAAAGGAGCCTTCTGGAATAACCAAAGCAATGAGTATCGCATATACAGGCAGACGGGCAGAGCAAGTAGTAAAAGGAGTGACCAAGATGGTAATCAATCGTTCTTTCCAGTTTTCAATATTTCTTGTTGCCATAACTGCAGGTATCGCACAAGCCGTCCCAGAAATAAGTGGAATTACACTTTTACCATTCAAACCAAATCTTCGTAAACCGCGATCCATAAGAAAAACCACTCGACTCATATAACCGGTTTCTTCCAAAATGGAAATAAAGAGGAAAAGAAAAGCAATCTGAGGAATGAAAATTACTATCCCCCCCAAACCAGGAACGATACCTTGAGTCAATAAATCCGTAAAAACCCCATCTGGAAGCTTTTTCCCTAAAGTTTCACTAATTAAAGCAAAGCTGTTGTCAATAAAATCTTGCGGAATACTACTCCAAGTGAAAATCGACTGAAAAATGGTTAAGAGGACTACAAAGAAAATAACATAACCCCACACCTTGTGAATCAAGACGCGATCCAAACGGCTTCTCAGATCTGTAGCAGAGGCACGGTCTATATGTAAGGCCTTTTTCAACACCTCATTGATGAGCTGATAGCGTTTTACAGTTTCCTTTTGCTGTAATCGTTTTAAATTGGTAGGAGATTCCGTTTTGAAATCAGTAGTATCGGAGACACGATTTCTTTCAATTTTGGAAAAATTGACGTCTTGGGTGATTACCAGCCACAATTTGTAAAGTGTGTTATTAGGAAAGGTTTTTTGCAGGTTATCAAAATAGGTTTCGTCTATTGAGTTCAATGAGATGACTGGTGAGGTAGATAACGCCCTATAGTCAACAATCAATTTTTTTAATTCTTCTAATCCTTTTTTATCACGTGTACTTACAAGGGCTATTTTTGTGTCTAGCTCCTCTTCCAAAAGAGGTACATCGAGAGTGATTCCCTTGCGTTTCATTTGGTCTGTCATATTGATGACTAAAAGGGTCGGTATACCCAAATCTTTGACCTGAGTAAAAAGCAAAAGGTTTCTTTTTAAATTTTCAACATCAGCAACTACTACGGCAACCTCTGGAAAATCCTTACTCTTCCTGTTCAGTAGCAATTCAATGACCACACTCTCATCCATAGAGGATGCGTTCAAGCTGTACGTTCCGGGAAGGTCCACCAAACGGGCTTTTGTCGTTTGGTCCAGCTTACAGAGACCCTCTTTTTTTTCTACTGTAATTCCAGGATAGTTTCCCACTTTCTGAGATAAACCGGTCAAAGCGTTGAATACCGAAGTTTTACCTGTATTTGGATTACCCAATAAAGCAACGTTTAAAATTTTGCTCATGACCTAAGAAACGATTCGGACAAAAATATTTTTAGCCGTTTCCTTTCGGATGGCTAAATGTGCTTCGTCTATTTTAATGTAAATGGGGTCGTTAAAAGGAGCTTTTTGGATGAGGGATATACTGTTACCAGGCAAACATCCCATTTCTATAAGCTTTAGAGGAAGTTGATCCGTTTCTATTGTTTCTATTTCTGCCTGCTCCCCGAGTTGGAGCTCATCCAATGGAATCATTATTTAGAATGATTTTAAAGAACAAAAGTAGGGAAATTCCCTTGGTAAAAAGAGTAAGTTCAAAAAAAATTAGGGTGTGGGATATTCTTTTTTGAGCAATTGAATATCGGAGAGTAGGGTTTCCATGGCTTGGGTATCTGTACCGTCATAAAAACCACGAATGCGTTTTTCTGGATCGACAAGGATAAAATTTTCTGTATGGATCATATCGTAGGGGCCTCCATCGCCATCGTTCTCTACTGCTAAGAATGACTTTCGTGCTAGGGTGTAAATCTGTTTTTTATCTCCTGTAAGTAGATTCCATTTGGAATCAATCACTCCATTTTCTAGAGCATACTTTTTTAACTGTGGTACAGAGTCTATTTGGGGAGTAACACTAAAGGAAAGCAACATCACTTGATCGTCATCAACAATTTCTTTTTGTATAAGCCCCATGTTTACTGTCATTTTAGGACAGATACTGGGGCAGGTAGTAAAAAAAAAGTCGGCAACATAAATTTTATTTTGGTAGTCCTTTTCTGTTGTGATTTCACCATTTTGGTTGGTCAAGGCAAAGGGAGCGATTTTATGGTGTTTTTTGATGTGTTGTAAATCACTGTCTACCAAGGCATAATTAACCATTGCTGGTTGATAAACAGGGAGTTTTTCTTTAGGCTTTAACGCTCGATAAAAAAGGATTAAAATGACCACAGAGACCACAGCCATCAGGCTTAAAAAATATCTGTACCGATTAAAAATTGTTTTCATCAAAAGACCTTTTGACTGCAAATTTAGCTTATTTCTTATGGACGGGATAGCTCAAATTTTAAAACTATATTAAATCTGAAGTCTATATTTTTATAATGAAGGCTATTGTACTACTTTTGCTCCGATCAAAAATCGCATATGAGTCCTTTTGTAGTAAAAGCCATACAACTCCTCATGAGTCTTTCTCTTCTGATTGTACTTCATGAATTGGGGCATTTTATACCTGCCCGTCTATTTAAAACCAGAGTTGAAAAATTCTTTTTGTTTTTTGATGTCAAATACGCCCTTTTCAAAAAGAAAATTGGAGAAACGACTTATGGTATTGGATGGTTGCCTTTGGGAGGTTACGTCAAAATCTCAGGTATGATTGATGAAAGCATGGATAAAGAGCAAATGCTTCAGCCTCCAAAACCTTGGGAGTTTCGTTCCAAACCAGCTTGGCAACGACTGATCATTATGCTAGGAGGGGTAACGGTGAACCTTATCTTAGGTTTTTTGATTTATATGATGATTCTGTTTGTGTGGGGGAAATACACCTACACTAGTGAAAACTTACCCATGGGATTACGCCCTAGTCCGGTAGTCGCTGAATTGGGTTTTGAAGTCGGAGATCAAATCATTTCTGTTGATGGCACACCTCTTGAAAATGTGATGGACATCAATAAATATTTATTACTCCGCGACATTGAAAAAGTAACTGTCAGGAGAAAAGAAGGATCAATTACTACCCTCACTATTCCTGAAGATGTAGGTTCTAAAATGTTCGAATCTGGTGAGCTCATTCCACTGAATCCTGTTATTCCTGCAGTTATAGACAGCATTATCCCTAACTCACCTGCCGCAGTAGCAGGACTTCAATCCAATGATAAGATTTTAGTTTTGAATGGTACAAAAGTTGAAAATTGGACCGATTTCCAAAATACAAAAATTGAAGAAACTCATACTGTAGAGATAATCTATGAACGAAACCGAGCCAAGGACACCCTTTCACTTACTACAAACGCCGATGGGACGCTAGGGGTCTTTCCAAAAACAGATTTTTTAAAGTTTAATTGGGTAGAGTTGACCCTAGGAGAAAGCATCGTACAGGGGTTTGATTATGGGTATTGGACATTACGAGATTATGTCACCCAATTTAAATATATTTTCACCCCAAAAGGAGCCTCACAATTAGGTGGATTTGGAGCAATAGGAAATATGTTCCCCAGTGTTTGGGATTGGAAAGGATTTTGGTCAAGTACTGCTCTGATTTCTATCATTTTAGCCTTTATGAACATCTTACCCATTCCTGCATTGGATGGAGGCCATGTGATGTTTTTGTGTTATGAGATCTTAACTGGAAGAAAACCCAATGATAAGTTTATGGAGTACGCACAGATGTTTGGCTTTTTTCTCTTGCTCTCCTTGGTTCTTTATGCAAATGGGAATGACTTGTACCGGGCAATTTTTAATTAAAATTTAATCCATTTTTAAAGTTTCTGCTTCTACTTCAAATAGGATTTCGTTTTTTCGGTTTAGGAATTTATAGGGTGAATTATAAACCAAAAGAAGAGGTGCCCCTTTAATTTTAATCTCATTTTTTTCTGAAAGGGTACGAAGGGTATTGGTTGCTTTTCGTACAACCCAGTCTAAAGCATACCCTCCAAAACTATAGGCTATAAAATATCCTGAAGGGGACTCATACACCTCCACCTTTTCTGAACCAGCTGCTGGAGTGTATTCTTTTTTCATCGCCCGAGGCAATACAAATTCCATCACTTCATTTCCTGTGCTGTCTTCTCCCATATAGACCGGAGTAGTCATAGCAATCTTTTCATTTGCGGCGTTATCTCCTGAAATGTAGCCAAATAAAGCCCTAAAACCATCCACTCTAGAGGATTTGATTTTCATCACTGGAGGATAGTAGCGCAACTCTGCTTCCTCTATTTTTTTTATTAGGTCGTACTGTTGGGTTTCATATTGCTGTGCCATAAGAGAGGAAAGGTGAAAAATGCCAATGAGTATCGTTAGAGTTATTTTCATTTGAAAAGGTAGTGCTTCTTTTTTAGAGCCAAAGGTAGCCTTCGTCCTGAGTTTGAGCAAATGAACCTTCAATTGCACCTAAAATTATTTTAAAATTTGTTTTTGAAATGCTGAAATGCTTTTATATTTGCAGCTCTTTTGTTTATCTTCAACATTAAGATATTCCTCCTTAGCTCAGTTGGTTAGAGCATCTGACTGTTAATCAGAGGGTCCTT
>VMCW01000043.1 GCA_008081175.1 Flavobacteriaceae bacterium | reverse complement strand
CAGGGCATTCGTTAGGACACATTAGGGTCCATTTTCCGTCTTCTTCAACACGTTTCATAAAGAGGTCTGGAGTCCACATGGCATAGAAGAGATCACGTGCACGCATTTCCTCTTTACCGTGATTCTTTTTCAACTCCAAAAAGTCAAAGATATCTGCGTGCCAGGGTTCTACATAGATTGCGAAAGAACCTTTACGCTTTCCTCCCCCTTGATCTACATAGCGTGCAGTATCATTAAAAACTCGTAGCATAGGCACAATACCGTTGGAAGTACCGTTTGTCCCCGCAATGTATGAACCTGTCGCTCTAATGTTGTGGATAGAAAGGCCTATCCCTCCTGCCGACTGTGATATTTTTGCTGTTTGCTTCAGTGTGTCATAAATTCCATCAATGCTATCGTCTTTCATGGTCAATAAGAAGCAAGACGACATCTGTGGTTTTGGTGTTCCCGAATTGAAGAGTGTCGGTGTTGCATGTGTGAAATAGCGCTTGGACATCAACTCATAAGTTTCGAGTGCCGCATCAATATCCTCCAAATGGATTCCTACAGATACCCGCATGAGCATGTGTTGTGGGCGTTCTACTATGTTTCCATTAAGTTTGAGAAGATAGGATCGTTCTAGGGTTTTAAAACCAAAGAAATCATATCCAAAATCTCGATTGTAGATGATACTAGAGTCAAGTTTGTCTGCATTTTTTTTGATGATTTGATATACTTCATCAGAGAGCAAAGGTGCTTTTTTTCCAGTTCTTGGATTGATGTAGTTGTATAAATCCTCCATGGTTTCAGAGAAGGATTTTTTTGTGTTTTTGTGTAAGTTAGAAACTGAAATACGAGCAGCTAGTTTAGCATAGTCGGGATGGGTTGTTGTCATGGTTGCAGCAATCTCAGCTGCAAGATTGTCCAGTTCAGAGGTGGTTACTCCATCGTAAAGTCCTTCAATCACACGCATGGCGACACGTACTGGGTCCACCAAGGGGTTTAATCCATAGTTTAATTTGCGAATTCGCGCAGTGATTTTATCGAACATGATGGGTTCTTTACGTCCATCTCTTTTAACTACAAACATGCTTTACTCTTTAAAATTATTACTATACTTTTTTAAGCTATGGAAAGGTGGGGCACTTAAATAAAAAGAGTGAGATTAGAAATCAGCATCAAAACTGATTTTTTCATCTTTCTTTTCATTGTTTAACACTCCTGCTTTTTGATATTCTCCAACGCGCTTTTCAAAGAAGTTGGTTTTTCCTTGAAGAGAAATCATGTCCATAAAATCAAAGGGATTGCTTACGTTAAACTCTTTTTCAAGACCGAGTTCAACCAGTAATCGATCTGTCACAAATTCCAAATACTGGGTCATTAGCTTGGCATTCATACCAATGAGACTAATGGGAAGTGACTCTGTGATAAACTCACGTTCAATGTTGAGTGCATCAAGTAAAATTTCTTTAATGCGTGCTGGAGGCACTTTATTGACCAAGTGATTGTTGTGTAAATGAACAGCAAAATCACAGTGGACTCCTTCATCACGAGAAATTAACTCATTAGAAAAGGTCAATCCAGGCATTAATCCTCTTTTCTTCAACCAGAAGATAGAACAAAAAGCACCTGAAAAGAAAATTCCTTCGACTGCTGCAAAAGCGATGAGGCGTTCTGCGAAAGAATCAGACTCAATCCATCTCAGTGCCCAGTCTGCTTTTTTCTTAATTGCTGGAAATACTTCTATAGCTTTGAATAGTTTGTCTTTTTCTACATCGTCCTTGACGTAAGTATCAATGAGCAACGAATAGGTTTCAGAATGGATGTTCTCCATCATGATTTGAAACCCATAAAAAAACTTAGCTTCAGAATACTGCACTTCGTTTACAAAATTTTCTGCTAAGTTTTCATTTACAATTCCATCTGATGCTGCAAAAAACGCAAGGATGTGTTTGATGAAATATTTTTCATCGTCATTTAGTTTTGTATTCCAGTCTGTGAGGTCTTGATGCAAATCAATTTCTTCAGCAGTCCAAAAGCTCGCTTCCATTTTTTTATACCACTCCCAAATGTCGTGGTGTTGAATTGGAAAAATTACAAAACGGTTTTCGTTTTCTTGGAGAATTGGTTCTACTGCTGCCATCTTTTGCGTGATTATCTTTTGAGTTAAAAATTGATTGATTTGTCTTCAACAAAGATTCTAAATTGTCTTTAAAATTGAAAGAGCAACTTTTCCACAAAGAGGCTTAGTTTTTAACAAAAAGGCAGTTGAGAGTGTTTATTTCGATAAATTTTGAATTTTTAAAAATCTGATTATCAGTATTTTAAAAAAATAAAAGCACGCGAACCCCTAAAAACACTACAAAAAAATCAGGAGGTCATTTTTGCTTGTTCTTCGAGAGCAAGATACCAATCCTTTCCAAATTTTCGAATCAGAGCCTTTTTCACAAATTGATACACGGGTATTTTTAATTCACTACCCAATGAACAAGCATCTGAACAAACCGACCAACTGTGATAGTTTACCGCGGTCAACTCATCATACTCCTGCACCCGAACAGGATATAGATGACAAGATATCGGTTTTTGGAAATCGATTACTCCTTGTTTAAATGCATTTTCTATTCCACAAGAAGCCGTTCCATTTGCATTAAAAACTGTGTATGCACATTCTTTACCCTCCACAAGTGGAGTTTCAAAATCTCCATCCAGTCCTTTTACAAAGACCCCTTGTTGTTTGATTGACTCTATTCCTTTAGAACTCAAAAATGGTTTGATTTTAGAATAGTTGTTTTTAAGCCAAGTCACTTCTTTTTTTTCAAGTGGGGCTCCAGCTTCTCCTGCAACACAACATTCCCCTTTACACTTTGATATATTACAAACAAATTCTTTGGAAATTAAGTCATCAGACACCAAGGTGTTTTCTATAGCAATCACTCTTTTTTTGTTAAAAATAAACAATTAAAACAGCTTTTTTTTGAAGAATGGAAGTAGATTTGCAAAAAAAAAGGAGCCTCGTGTTTGATTTTAAGGAAATGTTGACTGCCAGTGTCATTTTATTTGCAGTTATCGATATTGTTGGAAGTATTCCACTGATCATCACACTAAGAGAAAAAGTGGGTCATATACAATCTGAAAAAGCTTCAGTTGTTGCTGCCATCATCATGATTGGTTTTTTGTTCCTGGGGGAAGAAATTCTCAAGCTCATTGGAATTGACATTAATTCCTTTGCCGTTGCAGGTTCTTTTGTAATCTTTTTTTTAGCACTGGAAATGATTTTAGGAATCACCCTTTACAGAGACGAAGCTCCAGAAACTGCATCTATAGTGCCTTTAGCTTTTCCTATGATTGCTGGTGCTGGAACCATGACTTCACTACTCTCCCTTCGTGCAGAATATCACGTATTGAATATAATAATAGCAATATTAATCAATATTTTATTTGTCTATCTGATTTTAAAAACATCCAAACACATAGGGAAGCGACTTGGAAAATCGGGTATAAATATCATTCGAAAAGTATTTGGAATTGTTTTGTTGGCCATTGCTGTAAAATTATTTACCACTAATATTGGTCAACTTTTTAATAATTAAAAAAAATGAAAATAGCACTTCCCATATTAATGCTCCTTGCCATAGGAATCTGCATTTTTAATCTATTTCAAGTAAATTGGGAAAGCCCACTCTCTGGAAAGAGTAGTGTTGCTGTAATTGGAGTCCTGGCTTCTGCAAGTTCTTTTTTGCTCCTGCTTATTTTAATGTTGTCGAAAAAGATCGCTCAAAAAGTTAAGGAATAACTCAGCGACTTTTGATTTCTTCTAATGCTCTATGTATGAAAGGATCCGTTTGATTAAGAATTCTGATATACATATTTTCATTAAAACGTTGAAGTGCAATAACTGCTTTTATTGAATTTAAGATACTTTTTTTATTCTCGCTGGTTATTTCAATTGGAATAGAATAGTCTTTGCAAAACGTTTTGAAGGCCTCGAGAAACTCCTCTTGAAAAGGCAACTCTTCGTTGAAAAATCTGGGAGCATTGGTGAAATCGTATTTCTTAAAGTTCTTGTCCAATTCTAAAAAAACAAAAAGGTCAATCAGATTGGATGCAATAAGGTAGCGACTCCAAGCCGTTTGAGGATCGTCCTCATTAGAGATGTAAATGTCTGGTGTTATTCCGCCTCCACCATAGACGATTCTTCCCTTAGGGGTTTTAAAAACCAGACTGTCATTGACTGGAATCTTCGTAGGATCTTCCATTTCACCCGATTGGTATCGTTTTTGAACTTCGGCATAATAATCTTCACGAGAAGAGGAATCATAAGGCCTTTGGATGGATCTACCGGTAGGAGTATAGTAACGCGCTGTTGTAAGTCGCACTTGATCTCCTTGGCCTAAGGGCATTTGTTGTTGAACAAGTCCTTTACCAAAAGTACGACGACCCATGATCCATCCTCTATCGTTATCTTGTATGGCTCCGGCAATCACTTCACTAGCAGAAGCAGAATCCTCGTCTACAAGGACAAAAAGACTGCCTTTCTCAAAAAGACCACTTCCTGATGAAATGGTTTGCTCACGTTTACCATTATTGCCTTCCACAATAACAATAGGCTTACTGGCTTCTAAAAAATCATCCGCAATTTGTTTAGCTGGCAGTAAATACCCTCCTGGATTTCCCCTAAGATCTAAGATTAAATCCTTTATTTCTTGATCGATCAACCCCTTTATGGCTTCTTGAAATTCGATATAGGTTGTTTGTGAAAAGCGATTGATTTTGATGTAGCCTGTAGTGTTATTGATCAGATAGGAAGCACTTACACTGGGCAAAGGCACCGGTCCTCTTACAATATCAAAGGTAAGAATGGAATCTTGCAACTTTCGAAACACTTTTAACTGAACGGTTGTAGCAGCACTCCCCTTCAACCTGGATACGATTTGATTGCTCTGCAAATTTTTGGAGTATAAAGTGTCTTGATCTGCCATTAATATTCGGTCTCCCGCTTTTAAGCCAGCTCGCTCACTAGGGCCTCCTTCCATGACCCTACTTACCGCTATAGTGTCTTGGACCATTCTAAACTGAACACCAATTCCCTCAAAATTCCCTTGCATACTCTCAGACAAGGACTCACTCTCCACCGCTGGAATGTAAACTGAATGGGGATCCAATTCGGCTACGATGTCTTCAATTACTTCTCGTACCAGACTGTCTGCATTTATTTTATCTACATAATCTCTGGTCAAATAGGTCATCAACTGGTTTAACTTGCTGATGCTGGGGTGACTTCCATCAATTTCTGGTCTTATTAAGGCATTTTGATGCGAACCAAAAAGGTATCCTATCGCAATTGAGAGCAAAACAATGAGAAATAAAAAAAAGGTGTTTCTTTTCATCAGACTTTATTTTTCTCAGGTAAATGAATCAAGCTAACTCCTGCTCTCGATAAAAATTCTAAGCCTGTTTTATCTTTGTATTCCTTTGCATACACAACTCGTACTATTCCTGATTGATGTATTAACTTACTGCATTCCTTACATGGAGAAAGTGTGATGTATAGGGTAGCCCCCTTGCAAGATTGAGTAGAAGCCGCAACTTTTAATATTGCATTTGCTTCTGCATGAAGAACATACCACTTGGTGTAATGCTCTTCATCTTCACAGATGTTTTCAAAACCAGAGGGAGTACCGTTGTAGCCATCTGAAATGATCATGCGGTCTTTTACAATTAAAGCTCCTACTTTTTTTCTTTCGCAATAGGAAAGCTGCCCCCAGATTCTCGCCATTTTAAGATAGGCTCTATCGTACTTTTCTTGCTTTTTTTCCACCATTGTTACGAAGATAGCACTTCGAATTTAATTTGATTTAGATTCGGTCTGAAATCATTATCAGTGCTTGTATTAAAATAAGTGCCCCTGTAAATTGCTCCCATCGATTTTTTGGAATTTTTAAAAAATAAAGCACCAAATAGCTTAATAGAAGTACACCAATTACAATTACAACTTGTGCCCCTTCAACCCCTAGTGCGAATGAAAAAAGTGAAAGGCTGACTTGATCTTCAGGTATTAACATTTTGAAGTATCTCCCAAATCCCAATCCGTGTATGATGCCAAAAACAACAGTTATTATAGAATAGAAAAAAGAATAGGTAGCGTAATTCTTTTTTTGGCTTGTAAAAAACAACCCGAAAGTATTTAATGCGATGGTGAAAGGAATCAATAATTCAATCCAATATGAAGAAACAGGAATATCGAGATAAAAATTACCTATTAATGAAAGGGTGTGACCTATTGTAAAAAGTGTTACCCACCAAAGTAATGTTCTAAATTGTCTGAAAGCAAAGGGCAATGCCAAAGTGCTAATAAAATAAAAATGATCTAATCCCTCCCAGTCAATTACATGCCAGAATCCCAACTCTAAATAAAACCAAAGTGTTTCCATTTATAGACCTCTTTCTTTTTGGATTGTTTCATAAGCTTTCTGTACCTCCTGAAATTTTTGCTGTGCTCCCTTAATTAAAGCAGGGTCCTGAGATTGCAATTTATCTGGATGGTATTTTTTTGCCATTGTACGATAGGCTTTTTTGATTTCAGAAGCCGATGCTGTTGGAGCTACTTCTAGAATTTTATAAGCGCTATCGGTTTCTTTAAAAAACATGGCTTTGATACTTTCAAAGTCTGAAAAGCGAATGCCTAGTGCAGTAGCTATTTGATCAATTTTGTTGAGTTCTGTTTGAGAAACACTTCCATCCGCATGAGCGACTCCAAATAAAAAATGCAACACTTGTAAGCGTGTTTCATAGGGTGTTTGGGTTACAAATACACGAGACAGTTCACTAATGTTTTGTACTTCTTTTTTTATTTCTTCATTAAAAGTTTCGAAAATGAGTTGTGCCTGTTGCTGACCATAATTTGAAATAAAAAAATTTCTTACAAACTGAAGTTCTTGTTCTTTTACTTTACCATCTGCCTTAATAACTGTTGCTGAAAGGGCTAGAAGATTGAGCTGTAGGGTTCCCGGCTGCACTGAAGAAAAACGACTTTGAAAAACAGTTCCTGACCCTCTAAATTGATCAATCATCCCCCCGATAAAAAACCCCAATAAGGCCCCTGGAAGTCGAAAGAGATAATACCCCATAAAAGCTGCCACCCATTTTACCATAATGTCTTCAAAATGTTTGTACAAAGTTGACAAATAAAATTGGGATGCAAAACCCTGGGATTCCATTAATTTATATCTTTGAAAAAAAAATTATGTATCCTGCTGAACTAGTAAAACCCATGCGTGAAGAGTTGACTAACATCGGATTTGAGGAGTTAACTACTTCAGAAGACGTCTCAAATGCCATTGCAAAACCAGGAACAACCCTAGTTGTGGTAAACTCCATCTGCGGATGTGCCGCAGCTAATGCAAGACCGGGTGTTTATTATTCTTTACAAAACCAAAAAACACCTGACCATCTTGTGACTGTTTTTGCAGGTGTTGACATTGAAGCAACTAAAAGTGCTCGTGATCTAATGGTTCCTTTTCCTCCCTCCTCTCCAAGTATTGCTTTATTTAAAGACGGTACTCTGGTGCATATGATTGAGAGACATCACATCGAAGGGAGACCCGCGGAACTAATCGCTGAAAATTTAAAAGCTGCCTTCGACGACCACTGTTAGGAAACGACTCAAAAAAACAAGGAGTGAAAACTCTTTTGCGATATCCACTTAGTGTTTTATTCTATCTTTGTTTCGGTACTGTCTTGGTATTTTTTCATTGCGTTCAATGGATTGCCTTAAACGGTTTCGGTTATCAAGCGCACAAGGTAAGTGTAGATGTTCTTAATTATTTCATTCTTCGTTGTTTAAATATCCTTGGCACACGAATTAGTTATACCCTCGAAGCTCCTTTACCAAAAACGAAAGGTGTTATTTTTGTGGCCAATCACCAAAGTACTTTTGACATACCTCCATTAATTTGGTGTTTGAGAAAATACCACGCAAAGTTTGTCAGTAAAAAAGAATTGGGAAGGGGAATTCCAAGCGTATCGTTTAATTTGAGACATGGAGGATCCGTGTTGATCGATCGAAAAAATCCCAAAAAAGCACTCAAAAAAATAGAAGACTTTGGAAAAAAGGTTGCTAAAAACCATCATTCTGTTATTATTTTCCCTGAAGGAACCCGTTCTAGAGATGGAAAAATGCAGCCGTTCAGAAAGGCAGGTTTGGTGACTTTGCTTAAATCTATGCCAGAAGCAACCCTTGTGCCCATAAGCATCGAAAACTCCTGGCACTTTGCTGTGCACAATTACTTTCCTATGCCTGTTGGTAATCAACTTCGATTCACTTTTCACGCCGGAATTCAAAACAATCCTGAACAAATCGACCAGTTGATTGACAGAATTGAATCCACAATAAAAAATAAATTAGAAAATTAATTTTCTTCTCGAGGTAATGTAATTGTAAACGTGGTTCCTTTTTTCAGAGTAGAAACATAACCTATTCTACCCTTGTGCGATTCTATGATGTTTTTTACAATCCCCAGTCCTAACCCCATACCTGAAGTCTTTGTAGTAAACTTAGGCTCAAATACTTTCCCTTTTATCTCGGGAGGTATTCCGTTTCCGTTATCCATAATAGACAAAAAAGTTTTATCGGGTTCTGTAGTCAATTGAACTCCAATATGAGGTATTTTACCTTTAGGAACAGACTGTAAAGCATTTTGTACCAGATTGGTAATGACTCGTGTCCACTGTGTTCGATCAAGTTTGTGGTAAATGTGAGCTTGATCTGATGAAAACACAATGTGTTCTTGATCAAAAATATTTAATGCCATACGTGTAAGTTCTACCAAATCGCATGTTTGCATTTTTGGTTTTGGTAAAGTGGCGAAATTTGAAAAAGCTTCTGCCACCTCACTCATTGTATCGATTTGCTGAATCAACAAGGAAGAAAAATCGTTCAGCTTTTTTTTGTTTTCGGGATCGTTTGGATCGTATTGATGTTGAAAACTTTGGATTGTCAATCGCATTGGGGTAAGCGGATTTTTGATCTCGTGTGCCACTTGACGTGCCATTTCTTGCCAGGCTTGTTGTCGTTCTGTTTTGGCTAATTTAGTTGCACTTTCTTCTAAATCATCAACCATTTTATTATAGGACTTTACCAAGCTATCTATTTCTCTAGTTGCATTTTTTAAATGAATTTTCTCGTTTTTTTTCTCAAGTCGCATTTCGCCCATTCGCACTTTAATGGTGTCAAGTGAGCGGGTCACAAATCGAGATAAGAAATAAGCGATGAAAATAACTCCTATAAGAAGTAAAACATAAATCTGATAAAGATTTTGAATGAATGTGTTTAGCTCATTTTCTGAAAACGAAACATCTTCAAAATAAGGAAAAAACAAGATGGCATAAGGCCTGTTTAAATCGTCTTTTAGAATCTGATAAGAAGCGTGAAAATTATCAATTTCAGAGCGGTAGTGCTCAATATAACTCCCCTGATTTGTCTCTTTAATCTTTTGCAGTAAACTGTTGTTGAGCATGTAATTATTCGCTACAACCTCCAGAGGTGAGTGATAGATAAAAATTGGATTGCCCTCTAGGGTGAATAAAGAATATTGAACATTGTGAATAGAATTGATTTTTTCAAAATCAGAACTGAACTGTTCCCATACTTCTACAGGCTGATTGACCAAATTGTGTTTTGAAGTAAGATAGCTTATATGGCGAACAATTTGAATTTCTTTTCTTGCCAATCGTCCCAAATGATAGTTTTCTCTTTGGGATTCGTATTGAATGGTTGTTGTTCCAAGGATCAATAAACCTGCTATAGCAAGCATACCGATCATCACCATAAATAATCTCATTCTAAACGAGATTCGCTCTGGAAATTTAACCCAATTGATCATTAATCCTTTCTTGTTTTTTTATATAAACGGATTCCTAGAAACAAAACTACAGCAAGTCCTATAAAGCCTGAAAGTCCCACCAGCCAATGGAGACTATTTTTTAAAATTACTATAAAGACAATAGCAAAAAGCAATAATGTAGCTCCTTCATTCCATATTCTCATGAACATACTGCTATAGGTGATTTGATCTTTTTGAAATTTCAAAAAAATTTGATGGGTCTTGAGGTGATAGCCAACCAAAAGCAAAACAAATGATAGTTTTAAATGCATCCATCCTTGTAGAAGCCAGGAGGGCATTAGAATCAACAACCAAATTGCAAATACAATAGCTAGTACAGCAGAAGGCCAGGTAATAATGTACCAAAGCCTTTTGCTCATTAATTTAAACTGTGGTATCAAAACAGAAGCTTCCTGTTGTGTTTTTTTTACCGCTTCTATATGATAAATAAAAAGCCTAGGGAGATAAAACAAACCAGCAAACCAAGTGATTACAAAAATAAGATGCAACGCCTTGATGTAGTTGTAATACAATGGGTTTTAGTTTAGTGTTAAATAATCTAAATTTAAATCAGCAAAAGCCTTGTTAAAAGTTTCTAAATCTTCAGACATCAATCTGTTGTACTCCTCTAGATGACCTTCGACTTGTTCTGTAAGCTCTTTTCTTACTACCTCGTCTTGATCAGTAGGTGGAAAATCACTTATAGTGGTCAAACGATTGAGATTCCCCAGCTTATTGGTCAACCGTATTGGAAAGTTCAGCGGATCCTGATTACTTCTATTTTGGGTTTGGTACAAAGCCTTTTCGATATCTGTCAATGCAGTTTTTAGTTCTTTTGCCTGATCAATAAGTGGCTGAACCGTTTTGTTATCCTTGTAATTTGACTCAAAATCATCCAGTTTTTTTCTTACGCTACGTATGTTTTTTATCGCCTTATGGGCAGCATCAACAGTAGCGTTTACCTTATTGACAAAATCAAACTGAAGTTTCATCTGTGCTACAGTAGCTTCTGCAGTAGGGTCCGGTAAAATATCGAAATCCTGTTCTTGAGTGGTTCCATTTTTCTCCAAGACCACTTTATACGTTCCCGGAACTGCTTTTGCTCCTGAAAAAGAGGCAGACCAAAAAATCATACCGTCTAGAGTTTCAGCTCCCTCATATCGGGTATTCCAAACAAATTGATTTCCTCCTGCTTTAACCTTGAGAGGATTCTTTTTATCTGAAGTACTGAATGATTTGATCAGGGTTCCATCTGTCTCTTTAAAGTGGAGTGCAGCGGTATCTTTTGAAGCGTCAAAGTCCTTAATGTTAAAATGAACAATCACACCATTGGGCAAGTTAGTACCTTCAGTTAAAGAGCTTCTTCCTCCCGAGCCTTGTGTTCGGTAACTGTCTTTTGGCTTAAATAATTTCATCGGTTGGTTTGCAGTATTTTGATCCACCTGATGTAAAACCGTTAAATCATCTATCATCCAAAGACTACGCCCTTGTGTAGCTACTATCAAACTGTTTTCTTTTATTGTAAGATCAGTAATTGGAACGATAGGCAAATTCATTTGAAAGGGATGCCAAGAAGCACCATCGTCATGGGAAATATACATCCCTGTTTCTGTACCGGCATAAAGCAGTCCTTTTTTACCAGGATCAGCACGCAGCACCCGGGTAAAGTGTTCATTGGGAATTCCCTCCGTAATCAAACTCCATGTTTTTCCGTAGTCTGTTGTTTTGTATAAATAAGGTGTAAAGTCACCTGTTTTATAGAGTGTTCCAGCTACATAACAAACAGCAGGGTCAAAAGGAGAGGGCTCAATACTGTTTATCATCAACCATTTGGGCATAGAAGCAGGAGTAACATTTTCCCAAGTCTCGCCTCCATTTTGAGTCAGGTGGAGTAGTCCATCATCACTCCCTACCCACATCAATCCTTCTTTAAGGGGAGATTCATTTGCTGCAAATATTGTACAATAGTACTCAACACCAGTATTGTCTTGCGTAATAGGTCCTCCAGAAGATTTTAGTTTCTCTGGATCGTTACGTGTTAAATCTGGACTAATGATTTTCCAACTTTGCCCTTCGTCTTCGGACACGTGAACGTGGTTTGAAAAGGTATAAAGTTTCTTTGGGTTGTACTTGCTAAAATGAATTGGGAAGTTCCACTGAAAACGATACTTCATTCCTTCAGCTCCATAGCCCATAGGATTGTCTGGCCAAACATTTATTCCTCTTACCGTATTGTTTTTGTGATTTACTCGGGTTAAAAATCCACCATAACTTCCACCATAAACGATGTCGTTATCCAGAGGATCTACAGCAATGTGGGCGGACTCTCCCCCAGCAGTTGGTTCCCAGTCTGCTTCCCCTATTCCTCTCCCTGATGAGCGGTGTCTTACTCTTAAAGTAGAATTGTCTTGTTGAGCAACGTAGATTCTGTAAGGAAAAGAATTGTCTGTAGTAACCCTGTAAAACTGTGCGGTGGGCTGGTTGTAGTAGGTACTCCATGTTTCGCCACCATTATATGAGATTTGAGCACCACCATCGTCAGCAATAATCATACGGTTATGATCTTCAGGCGCTATCCACAAGTCGTGGTGATCACCGTGAGGTGCATTGTTTCTTTCGAATGTTTTTCCTCCATCTTTTGATTTGTGATAAGACACGTTCATGACATAAACTATGTCCTCATCTTGAGTATCTGCATAGATTTTTGAGTAGTACCATGCACGCTGGCGAAGTGCTCTACTGTCGTTTATATGACTCCAGGTAGTTCCTCCATCTTCAGAACGGTAAACACCACCCTTTTCTTTATTTTCAACAATAGCCCACACTCTTTCTGGGTTTACTGGGGAAACTGTTACACCAATAATCCCTAATGTTCCCGCAGCAAAGCCTTCATTTTGACTTATTTCAGTCCAGTGTTCGCCTTCATCGGTACTCTTCCATAGTGCAGATCCCTCTCCTCCGCTGTTTAAACTGTAAGGTGTTCTATTTACTCGCCATGTTGCTGCATAGAGTGTTCTAGGATTAGAAGGGTCTATAACCAATTCTACTGCACCTGCATGCTCGTTGGAAAACAATACTTTTTTCCAAGTCGCTCCACCATCAGTGCTTTTATATACCCCTCGTTCTGAAGTAGGCTTATAAATATTACCTAACACAGCAGCATAGACTACGTTAGGGTCATTTGGATGTATCACAATTCTGGGAACGTGACGTGATTTTGGCAAACCGGAAAAAGTCCATGTTTTTCCTGCATCTACACTTTTCCATATTCCATAACCAGAAGAAACATTTCCACGTACAGTAACTTCACCTCCTCCAACATAAAGAACATTGGAATCGCTTGGAGCTACGGCTACGGAACCAATACTTCCACCAAAAAATCCGTCTGAAATGTTTTCATAGGTTTGACCTCCATCTTCTGTCTTCCAAACTCCTCCACCGGTTGCTCCAAAATAAAATAAATTAGGTTTTCCAGGAACTCCGGTTACCGCAGCAGAACGCCCCCCTCTAAAGGGTCCTATAGAACGGTATTCTAAAGATGCATAGGTGCTTTCTGGATAGTGAACTGTATTTTTATTAGACCGTCTTCTAGATTGTGCATCAAGGGGCTGAAAAACGAAAAATAACAGCACTATTGCTGTGGCTAAAAATTTAAATTTATGGTGGCTTGTATTCATAATTATTGCTTTTTTCTATGTGAAGAATAAAAATATAAAATTTAATCCTATTATACCCCGGGAACAGAAAAACCTTCTATAACAATTCTTTTCGAATGGCTTTGTTTAAAAAGAAAACAGTTACCAATGTAGAAAGTACATCTGCAATAGGAAAGCTTATCCATACACCCACCACCCCATAAATTGGGGTTAAGATATACAAGAGAGGTATAAAGAACAGCCCTTGCCTACTCAAGGTAAGTAATAAAGCGGGCTTTGCTTTTCCTATTGCTTGAAAATATGCAGCTCCAATAAGTTGTACTCCAATAATAGGTAATGCCATAAAAACATAACGCAAGGCTTGAGGAGTTTGTTGGGAAACCCGTATATCGTCTGAAAAAATTTGAGGTATCGATTCCGAAAAAATCACAATAAGTACAAATACTGATGTTGCTAAAGCACTGGCATATAGTATGGAAGTATTGATTGTTTTGCGAACACGCTTCCAATTTTTTGCCCCATAATTGTAACCCGCAATCGGTAAAAATCCCTGTGTTATTCCAAAAATGGGAAACGTTGCAAACATTAGCATTCGACTCAATATCGCATAGACGGTTATCGAAGATTCTCCACCAAAAGAAAACAGAATGTTATTTACCAAAAGAACCGTAATACTAACCATTGCTTGGCGAACAAGTGTAACTGAACCCAAAGATCCAATTTCTTTTACTAAATCCAATTGCAACACAAACGCTCCTAATTGAGGCCTTAAGACAGACTTTCCAGAGAGAAAAAAATATAATATATAAGTAGCACACACCCCATAAGATAGTGTTGTAGCCCAAGCAGCTCCCATCATACCCCAATCAAAAATATTGATGAATAAATAATCAAGGGTCAAATTGGAAACCGAAGGGAGTAGCATTGCATACATAGCTATTTTAGGTTTCCCCTCTGCTCTTATACTGTTGTTTGCCATCATACAAAAAGCAAGTACAGGAACCCCATACATAACAATGAGATAATAGGTTTTCGCATAAGAAAACAAAGCCCCCTTACCTCCAAAAACGGGTAGGATAGCATCTACAAATAGCAAACCCAAAATCACGACCAAAACTGTAATTATAAGGGTCAATGTTATTTGATTTGCAAATGTATGTGAGGCTTTAAAAAGATTTTTTTCTCCTAAACTTCTTGATATAACAGAGGCTCCTCCAACACCTATGGACATCCCCAATGCTGCAATAAAAAAAGATACTGGCAAGACTACATTGATCGCTGCGATGGCATTTGAACCAATCCATCGTCCAACAAAAATAGTGTCTATTAAAATATTTAAAGACATTACCAAAATCCCTATTGAGGCAGGTATGGCCTGTTGTAATAATAACTTAGAAATGGGAAGGGTACCTAGAAGTTCTGTTGAATTTTTTTTCATTAACCCGCTTCCTTATGGGCCCATTCATCGATCCATCTACTCAGAACATTGACCCAATCTTCACGATCATTAATACAAGGGATTACATGTAGTTTTTTTCCTCCATTATCTTCAAAATCCTCTGCTGCTTCCATTCCGATCTCTTCTAATGTTTCTAAGCAATCTGACACAAATGCTGGAGTAGCAATGGCTAGTTCTTGAGTTCCCTTCTTGGCAAAATCTTCTACAGTTTTATCCGTGTAGGGCTTTAACCATGAACCTAAAATGGACACGCGTGATTGAAAACTACTGGAATAGCTTCCCTCTTTGAGTTCCAAATAGTCTGCTACTTTTTGTGTAGTCATTTCACATTGGTGACGGTAACAGTAAGCATGCGCTGGAGAATCAGTGAAACAACATTTGCCATCCATCTTACAATGTGACTTGGTTACATCAGACTTGCGAATGTGACGCTCTGGTACCCCGTGATAAGAAAAAAGCAAATGTTCCCAGTTTTTTCCTTGAAGTTCCTCCTGTATGGAATTTGCCAATACACGAATGTAGTCGGGATGATTGTAAAAGGGAGGTAAGGAGGTCAATTCCATTTCTGGGAAATGCTCTTTTTGAAGCTGTTCTGCTAAAACCAAAATGGTTTCTGTTGTAGCCATCGCAAACTGAGGGTAGAGGGGAACCAAGAGCACCTCTTTTACTCCTTGAGCTTTTAAAACTTGCAACCCTTTTTTAATAGAGGGATTGCCATATCGCATAGCTAAAGCAACAGGAACACTTACTTTTTTTTGAACCTTTTCCTGTAAGCGCTCGGAGAGGACGATGAGCGGAGAACCCTCTTCCCACCAAATTTTTCTATAAGCCTTGGCTGACTTTTTTGGACGGGTTTTTAAAATGATCCCTTTCACCAAGAAAGTACGAAACCATTTGGGTAAATCAATAACCCTTTCGTCCATTAAAAATTCATCTAAGTAATCCCGAACATCATTTGTATCTGTACTATCTGGAGAACCCAGATTGACAAGTAAAACTCCTTTCATCTTCAATTTTTTACGAAGATACTGAACCTAAATATTTCTTGGGGGTGGTTCCGTATTTCTTTTTGAAAGCAGCTATAAAATGACTTGCTGTACTGTACCCCAATTTGAGTCCTACTTCATTTACATTGTATTTCTGAGAGTCCAACATTCTCCTGGCTTCTTCCATTTTATGATCCAAAAGATAGGCAAAAACAGTATCGCCATAAACTTGCTTAAACCCTTCTTTAAGCTTTTTTAATGGCAATCCAATTTCAACAGCAAGTGCTTCTAGTGACGGTGGATCAGTCATACGACTTAAAACAATCCCCTTTGCCTTTCTAATTTTCTGAACATTTTCTTCATCTACCAGAAAAGGACATTGCTCAATGGAAGGATCTTCGCTTTTATTGAAGTACAAACACAACAACTCATAGACTTTCCCCTTAAAATAAAGTGATTTCATACTGTCGTGAACCTTAGCTTGTAAAATTTGACTTAGAACCACAGCTATTGAAGATGAAAAAGGAATATTGTCGTAGTATTTTTTCGAACTATTTTCGGGACTTAAAAAGGAGATGTGGTTGGCATCTGAAGAAAAAAGCGAATGAAATTTAGATATTGAGATCAATACACTCACCATCCAAGTATCTGGATTCAACTCCACATCTATAGGGAGAGGCTTTTGTGGGTTGTAGAGCAACATGGAATGGTCTTCCCTCACTTGAAACGTGTAGGTTCCTTCATTAAAGGTAAAATTGGTGTTTCCTTTGAGGCAAAAGTGAAACTGAATCACGTCTTGATTCACTTCTTTTTTTCTCCGTTGAATTTCTCTACTATCATTCTTAATTCTCAAAACCTGAAATCCAGGTTCAATTTCTGTGGGAAGGAAAGAACTTATACCGTCATTTTCTATTATCATAGGATCAAATTCATAATTATCATAAAGGCACCTTGTATGAACAAAAATAGGCTTTTTCTAAATTTATGGAAAATACTCTTAGAAAACCTCAGGAGCTATTTTAAAACTTTTTAGCGTTATTTTTTTTAAGTGAGGTAACTTACATTTGTGCTCAGAATTTGAAAAAAAGTGAATGGATGTACACCATTTCTTTGCTGTAGGCGTCAGTTACAAAACAGCTGCAATAGACCTTAGAGAAAAGTTTAGCCTGAACGATACGCAACACCACGCTCTGTTCTTGGATGCACAAGCATTGCATATAAAGGATTTGTTGATAATCAACACCTGCAATCGAACAGAAGTCTACGCTTGGGTAGAAGATGTCGAAACACTAATTTCCTTATTGTGTAAACATACTGGGGGTGACAGACAATTATTCAATCAAATAGGATACCAACTGCAAGGGGAAACTGCCTTTACTCACCTCTACCGCGTAGGGACAGGACTTGAAAGTCAGATTTTAGGAGATTTTGAAATCATCGGTCAAATCAAACAGGGCTTCTACAGGTCAAAAAAAATGAAACTGGCAAACGGAGCACTAGAACGTCTTACCAATTCTGTAATTCAGGCCAGTAAGAGAATCAAGACGGAAACTCAAATTTCAAGCGGTGCAACCTCTGTAGCCTTTGCTTCAGTTCAGTACATTTTAAATCATGTCACTGGAATTTCCAATAAAAAGATCCTTCTTTTTGGTACAGGAAAAATCGGTACAAACACCTGCGAAAACCTAGTCAAACACACACAAAACGACCACATCACCCTAATAAACCGAACACAGTCTCGAGCAGAAAAAGTTGCAGGTAAATTTCCTGTTGTAGTAAAGCCCTTCGGTGACTTGGCTTCATCTATTCTCGAAACAGATGTACTTATAGTTGCTACAGGAGCACAAAATCCAACGATTACTAAGGACTTAATCCACAACCACAGACCCCTGCTGATCTTAGATCTCTCCATACCAAGAAATGTAGCTACCGAAGTAAACGATTTACAAAATGTTCAAGTAGTTCATTTGGATGAGCTTTCCCAAATAACAGATGCCACCTTTGAAAAACGAAAAAAATACGTGCCTCAGGCGGAAGAAATTATTGAAGAAATCAAGATGTCTTTTTTGACTTGGCTCGATCATAGAAAATACATCCCCGCACTCAACGCTTTCAAAAAAAGGCTCCTCCTCTCAGAAAAAAAAGAAGCAGAAATCGAGCAGTATATTCAAAATTGTTTTGGTTTTCAAAAAAAGCAACAAATTGCACAAAAAATTACAGGTCAAATAGCAGCCTTCATAAGGGAAAACCCAAATAAGGCAAATGAAACTATAGAATTAATTGCTGATCTCTTTCATCTGGAATCAGAGAATTCCCCACAAAGATGATACGGATTGGAACACGAAAAAGTGCTTTGGCATTATGGCAGGCTAACCAAGTTAAAATTCAATTGGAAGAACTGGGCCATTCTTGTAGCCTTGTACCCATTGAAAGCAGTGGAGATCAAAATTTAACAGAGCCTATTTACGCTATGGGAATTCAAGGCGTTTTTACAAAAAGCTTGGACCAAGCACTTCTCAGCAAGAAAATTGATCTTGCAGTACACAGTCTTAAAGATGTCCCCACAGTATTGCCTGAGGGCATAGAAATTGTAGCCTGTTTGAAACGCGGACCAGCCCAAGATGTAATCGTATATCATCCTCATTTTGAGAATTGGGAAAAAAGCCCTTCCATTGGAACAGGAAGCTTACGACGTAAAGCGCAGTGGTTGAGGAAACATCCCCATCACCGCGTTGAAAACTTAAGAGGAAACCTACAAAAACGATTCGAAAAGTTGGAGTCTTCACAATGGGGAGGAGCTGTATTTGCCCAAGCAGGCTTGGAACGTCTGGGATTAATGAATACCAATATGGCTGTTTTAGACTGGATGATACCCGCACCAGCACAAGGGATAATAGGAGTTGCGGCCCGAATAGAAAACAGAGAAATCAAAGATCTGATTCGTCCTTTAAACTGTGATAATACGACTTTATGTGCCCGTGTAGAGCGCAGTTTTCTAAACACCCTCGAAGGAGGTTGTACTGCCCCAATAGGAGCCCATGCAAGGATTGAAAACAATACAATTCACTTTCATGCAGGCTTGTTTTCATTGGATGGTAGTCAGGTTTTTGAACATAAATCTGAAACAAAACTTGTACATGCGACTGCTCTAGGAAAAAACAGTGCGCTTCAACTTCTTCAAGAAGGAGCTACTCAATTGATGCAAATCATTAAAGCGGAATTAAAATGAGGCTATTGGTGACCAAAAAGTGTAGTCCTTCATTTAAAGACCGAATGGTTCAGCTGGGTTTAACACTTATTGAATATCCATTAATTCGAATAGAACCCCTACCCATTCAGGTTGAAATAGTGGAATCTTCATTGATTTTCACCAGTCAAAATGCCGTTAAATTAGCTTTTGAATCGAAAGAAATCAGCGCCTTACTGCATGGAAAAAACTGCTATTGTGTTGGAGAAAAGACCAAAGTACTTTTAGAAAAAAATGGTCAAAAAGTGCTCAAAATGCATCAAAATGCATCAGATTTGGCTCATTTTTTAGTAAAAAAGGTTAAAAATGATTCTTTTTCATTTTTTTGCGGAAAACAGAGAAGAACAGAAATTGAAGATCTTCTTGGAAGAGAACATATAAAGTTGAGAATTCATGAACTGTACGAAACTCATTTCAGCTCAAAAGTTTTTGAAAATCATTTTGATGGAATCCTTTTTTTTAGTCCTTCTGCTGTGCAGAGTTTTTTTTCCAAAAACCACTGGAATGAACACACGCATGGTTTTTGTATCGGAACCAGTACTGCTAGAGCATTACAACAGTACACTTCCAGTTACAGCGTCGCCAAGACACCCAGCGAAAACCATTTGTTATTAGAAATACAAAACTATTATACCCACCACTATGTTAAAGAATGACCTTTTTTTAAAAGCACTTAGAGGAGAAACTGTACGACGCCCTCCCGTTTGGATGATGCGTCAAGCAGGTCGTTATCTCCCGGATTTTATGGTATTAAAAGATAAATATGATTTTTTTACTCGCTGTCAGACGCCTGAGTTAGCTACAGAAATTACAATAATGCCTATTGATCAAATAGGTCCTGATGCTGCCATTTTATTTAGTGATATATTGGTTGTATTGCAAGCCATGCAGCTAACGGTTGAAATGAAAGAGGGTGTGGGTCCTTGGATTCCAAGTCCAATTCGATCACAAAAAGAGGTGGATCAACTCATTGTTCCTGATATTAACGAACACCTCGGCTATGTTTTAGAAGCAGTAAAAATGACTCAAAGGGAACTGAATGATCGGGTCCCATTAATCGGATTTGCAGGATCTCCATGGACCTTATTATGTTATGCTGTTCAAGGACAGGGATCCAAAACATTTGACAAGGCAAAAGCATTTTGTTTCAGTCAGCCAGAGGCTGCTCATCAATTACTTCAAAAAATTACAGATACCACCATTTTATATTTAAAAGAAAAGGTAAAAGCAGGTGTGCATGCCGTTCAACTTTTTGATTCTTGGGGAGGTTTGCTTTCGCCTGAGGACTACAATACTTTTTCTTGGCCCTATCTGCAACAAATTATAACTGCCCTTAAAGAGGAAATACCTGTGATTGTCTTTGGAAAAGGATGCTGGTTTGCACTAAACGATATGGCAAAATCTGGAGCTGCAGCACTAGGTGTTGACTGGACCTGTTCCGCTAGAAATGCGCGTTATCTTTCAGGAGGTCAAATCACCCTACAAGGAAATTTTGACCCTTCGAGATTGCTCTCACCCATCCCTGAAATTACAGAAGCAGTCTATAAAATGATTAATGAATTTGGCAAAGACCGCTACATCGTGAACTTGGGTCACGGGATTTTACCAAACATCCCAGTGGACCATGCTAAGGCATTTGTAGATGCTGTAAAATCCTATTATTAATCACAAGGGATGAAAGAACGTTTTTATCAATACATTCAAAACTTGCAAGACCGTATCACTGACGCAATTGAGACACAAGAGGGTAAAGCAAAATTTAAAGAGGACCTTTGGACTCGTCCAGAAGGAGGAGGAGGACGAACAAGAATTCTTGAGAACGGTGAAGTCATTGAAAAAGGTGGGGTAAATATTTCTGCTGTACACGGACCTCTCCCCAAAAGTATGCAGGCCTATTTTAAAGTAGGTGATGTGGACTTTTTTGCCTGTGGACTCAGCTTAGTTTTGCATCCAAAAAATCCTATGGCCCCAACAGTACATGCCAATTGGAGGTATTTTGAAATGTATGACAAAAAAGGTGAACTAATTGAACAATGGTTTGGTGGTGGACAAGACCTAACCCCTTACTATCTTTTTGAAGATGATGTTATTCATTTTCATTCGATTTGTAAAAGAGCCTGCGACGAACATCATCCTCAATTTTACACTGAATTTAAAAAGAAATGTGACTCCTATTTTTACAACAGCCACCGAGAAGAAGCAAGAGGAGTGGGAGGGCTTTTTTTTGATTATCTCAAAAAAGACAGTCAATTTAGTTTGGATGAACGCTACAACTTTGTTACCACTGTTGGTGACTCATTCCTAGAAGCCTATCTGCCGCTGCTTGAAAAAAGAAAAGAAATGACCTTTACACCGGAACAGAGAACTTGGCAAGAGATTAGAAGAGGGCGGTATGTAGAATTCAATTTAGTTCATGACAAGGGAACACTTTTTGGTCTGCGCACCAACGGTAGAATTGAAAGTATTTTAATGAGTTTGCCTCCAAAGGTACAATGGTACTACAATCATCAACCCAAAGATGGTAGTAAAGAGGCACAGATGCTGGAAGTGTTAAAAAACCCTAGAAATTGGGTTTGATTGAAAGAAAAAGAATAAAAAACATAATATTTTGTACTTTATCCTAACATAATACACCATCCATGAACTCCCTAGACATCTTATTTGTTCTTCCCTTACTAATCATTTTTTCTTATTTGTTTGATGCATTTGCCCGAAAAACAAAATTCCCTTCGGTCATATTACTAATGGTTACTGGTATTTTATTGCGTTTTATCATTTCCTTTTCGGGTTATGACAATTTTGAATTTCTAGACAATCTCATTCCTGTTTTAGGAACTATTGGGTTGATACTTATCGTTTTGGAGGGCGCTATTGAGTTGGAAATTAATCGAAAAAAGTTACCTCTAATAGCAAAGGGATTTTTAGCCGCTTTACTCATACTTATTGCCAATATTTTCTTTTTACAACTTCTGTTTATATCCCTTTTTCAAATGGAGGATGCGGCTGCAGTTTTATATGCCATTCCCCTGGCTGTTATCAGCAGTGCCGTTGTTATTCCCTCTGCAGCGAGCATGTTGAATCACGACAAAGAATTTGTAGTGTATGAATCTACCTTTTCAGATATTTTAGGAATTATGATTTTCAATTATGCGCTCCGCCAGTTGGAATTTGGCCTTCCTCTAGTTGGAGCTGAACCCTTAATCTCGTTAGGTCTTCAAATTGTTGGGGTAATAGTCATTTCTTTATTGATCACCTATGTACTATTTCGCCTTTTGCAGAAAATTGAACATCATGTAAAGTTTTTTTTGATTTTGGCTTTACTCATTTTAGTCTATGCATTTGGAAAATTATTCCACCTTCCCGCATTAGTCACTATTTTCATATTTGGTATTTTTTTAAGCAACGTCAAGAGTTTACTTCCCAAGTTTTTGAGAGCTTATCTCGATCTGGATGCTACACAAAAAGAATTTCATGAATTTCATATCCTAACAGCTGAATCTACTTTTATTGTCCGAACCTTCTTCTTTTTATTTTTTGGTTTTTCAATCCAATTAAGTGCTTTTGATAGTTTTACTCCCCTATTTTATGGGTTATTGGTTTTTTTGGTCATGTTCATTGTTAGGTATCTGTACTTTAGCATAAGTAGTTTTTCCTTAAAACCCAGTCCACTTGTATATATGTCTCCTAGAGGCTTAATCAGCATTCTACTTTTTCTACAACTCAAAGAAGTTAGCTTTATCAACAAAAATCAAAACTATATCGACGAGCGCCTTTTACTGATTGTTATTTTAAGTTCAATGTTCGTAATGTTATTAGGCACTATAAAAAAGCAATCTGCTCCATTTGAAGAGGAAGACGAGGAAGAAAACGCACTGACAGTAGAAATGGAAGTAAATTCTGAAAACTCAACAGATCAAGAAACAACTAATCTATAAAACAACTATGTATCCCATTCAACGCAATAGAAGATTACGAACTAGTCCCAGTTTAAGAGACCTAGTAAGTGAGTACAGCTTAAGCCCAAACGATTTTATTGTCCCTTTATTTGTTGTAGATGGAAAACAGATCAAAGAAGAAATTCCTTCAATGCCTGGTTATTACAGATACAGTGTTGACCTCTTAACAACTCAGGTTAAATCTCTTTGGAAGTTAGGACTCAAGGCTGTTTTACTTTTTGTAAAAGTTCCAGACTCTCTGAAGGACAACAAGGGCACAGAAGCTTTAAATCCAAAAGGTCTAATGCAAAAAGCGATACAAACAGTGAAAGAAGCTGTTCCGGAGATGGTTGTTATGACTGATGTTGCCTTAGACCCATACTCTTCATTTGGTCATGACGGTATAGTTCAGGAAGGTCGGATTTTAAATGATGAAACTGTAGATGTCTTGGCTAAAATGGCACTCTCACATGCACAGGCAGGAGCTGATGTTGTTGCGCCCAGTGATATGATGGATGGACGAATTCTTAAAATAAGAGAAACTCTAGAGGAAAATTCTTTTACCGATACTGTAATCATGAGCTACAGCGCTAAATATGCCTCTGGGTTTTATGGTCCCTTTCGAGATGCATTGGATTCAGCACCAGGATTTGGGGATAAAAAAACCTATCAAATGGATTTTAGCAATCGCAAAGAGGCACTGGTAGAAACCCAAAGAGACATCAAAGAAGGAGCAGATATAGTTATGGTAAAACCCGGTTTGGCCTACTTAGACATTATTCGTGATTTAAGAGAGGAAGTTTCCGTTCCTATCGCTGCCTATCAGGTAAGTGGAGAGTATGCAATGCTCAAGGCAGCAGCAGCAAAAGGGTGGCTCGATCACGATCAAATAATGATGGAACAACTTATCAGTTTTAAAAGAGCAGGAGCCTCTCTTATTGCTTCGTATTTTGCAGAAGCAACTGTTAAACTGCTCTAAAAAAGAGTTACTTTTAATTTAAAATAGTAATTTAGTCAAGAACCCTTTTCTCGGGTGGGTTCTTTATAAATTATTAATCCCTCTGAGGGTTAAATGGCTTAATATCTATAGAGGGAGTCTGGTTTGAAACTAATTCGGAAACTAGTTTTCCTGTTGCGGGTCCTAAGCTCCAGCCCATCATTGCATGACCAGTTGCAAGCACAATATTTTCTATAGCACTGTGTCTGCCTATAAAAGGTAAGCCATCTGGTGACAAAGGACGAAGTCCACTCTTTACATCATCTAAAGCGCTTTGAGGGATCGTTATATTCGGATAGTAGTCACGAGCTGCTTTGGCAATCGCAGCTACGCGTTTGGTGTTGATCTGGGTATTGATCCCTGAAAGCTCCATAGTCCCTCCAAAACGGGTAAATCCCTGCATAGGTGTTACAGCTACTTTTGCTTCTAACAATATGGCGGGTAGATCTATTCCTGTAGGTTGAATCACATTCAGCCGATAACCTTTTCCCGCTTGTATAGACAACCGTATTCCGAGCTCTTTTAATACGTTTTCAGACCAGGCACCTGTAGCAATGACATACTCATCTGCTGCAAAACTACCCTGATCTGTTTCTACAGAGCAGATGTGTTTCCCTTTCGTTTTAATTGATTTCACCTGTGTTTCCAAAGAAAATTGTACTCCTTTTCCTTCTAAGTGTTCTTTCAGGTTTTTCATAAAAAGTTCTGGGG
>VMCW01000155.1 GCA_008081175.1 Flavobacteriaceae bacterium | reverse complement strand
TTTAAATCGTCTTTTGACAGCTGTTCGTCATGCTTTGGAAAACAAATCTTTGCGTTCTGAAAATAAAAAACTTAAAAGAAAAGTAGCCCAGAGTTATGAAATAATTGGAGAAAGTCCAGCAATTAAAAAGATCACCGAGATGATTGCCAAGGTAGCTGCAACAGATGCTCGAGTGCTTATTACTGGTGAAAATGGTACAGGAAAAGAGTTGGTTGCTCAACAATTGCATCATCAAAGTAATCGTGCTTCGGAGCAATTTGTAGAAGTAAATTGTGCTGCTATACCATCAGAACTTATAGAAAGCGAATTGTTTGGCCATGTAAAAGGAGCTTTTACCTCTGCTGTGAAAGATCGGTCAGGAAAATTCGAAACTGCAAACAAAGGCACTTTGTTTTTAGATGAAATTGCAGATATGAGTCTTGCCGCACAAGCGAAAGTTTTAAGAGCTTTACAAGAACACAAAATTCAGCGAGTGGGTAATGAAAAAGACATTGTTGTAGATGTCCGAGTGATTGCTGCTACCAACAAGAATCTAAAAAAAGAAATTGAGGAAGGTCGTTTCCGAGAAGACCTCTATCACCGTCTAGCTGTGATCATAATGCACGTACCTTCTTTAGATGACCGTAAAGAAGACATCCCTGTATTGACAGATCATTTTGTCGGTATATTGTCTAGAGAGCAAGGTCTCGAAAGAAAAGATTTCTCAAAAGAAGCTCTTAAAAAATTAGAAAACTATCCATGGACTGGAAATGTAAGGGAATTACGCAATGTAGTAGAACGCTTACTCATATTAGGAGATAATCCTATAAGCACAGAAAATATTGAACAATTTGCACCTAAATAATTCTATGAAAAAAGTATTACTCCTAGTGCTCCTAATATTCCTTGTTGAGCCAGTACTTGGTCAAGAAAAAAGGCACCAAGAGCAGATAGAAAAAATATATAATGCTGCATTAACCGATGGGAAGTCATACAACTGGTTGGATTTTTTATCCAATCAAATTGGAGGTAGACTTTCCGGTTCATTAAATGCAGAACGCGCTGTAGAATGGGGAGAAAAAGAACTGCAATCCCTAGCGTTAGACCGTGTATATCTAGAGGATGTCATGGTCCCCAAGTGGGTGAGAGGAACGTTTGAATACGCCAGTATCATTACAGGTCCAGGCATGAGTACCAATGTACCCGTTTGTGCTCTAGGTGGATCAATAGCAACACCTACCGCTGGATTGCGTGCTCAGGTAGTTGAAGTTAAAAGTTTTGAAGATTTAGAAGAACTTGGTGAAGATCAGGTACGAGGAAAATTTGTTTTTTACAATAGGGCAATGCCTCAGAATCTGATCAATACTTTTGAAGCCTATTCCAAAACAGTGGATCAACGTTCTTCAGGGGCTGCAAGGGCAGCTCGAATGGGTGCAGTAGGAGTAATTGTTCGTTCCATGAACTTGAGATTGGACGATTACCCGCATACAGGAAACATGCGCTATGGAGATTTACCCAACAAAATGAGAATTCCTGCTGCTGCTATAAGTACTAATGGAGCACAACTTCTTAGTTCCATGCTCTCTCTTAATAAAGAGCTCTATTTTTATTTAAAACAAGACTGCAAAAATTATCCTGATGTTCCTTCTCACAATGTAATCGGAGAGCTTCGAGGAAGCACTCATCCAGAAGAAATTATAGTCGTAGGAGGACACTTGGACTCTTGGGATTTGGGTGATGGTTCCCATGATGACGGAGCTGGTATTGTTCAATCTATGGAAGTTTTGAATCTATTTAAAAAGCTGAACTACCAACCCAAAAGAACCATTCGAGTTGTTTTATATATGAATGAAGAAAACGGCCTACGAGGGGGAACAACCTATGCTCAAAATGCAAAAGCAAACAATGAGACTCATATTTTTGCTTTAGAGTCAGATTCTGGTGGTTTTACTCCACGTGGTTTTTCATTTGAGGCAACACCAGAGCAATTTCAAAAAATTGAATCATGGGCAGACTATTTTAAACCCTATTTAGCCGATCGTTTCACTCTTGGAGGCAGTGGTGCTGATATAGGGCCTTTGCGTAACGGAAATACTGTATTGTCTGGGTTGCGTCCAGACTCTCAACGTTATTTTGATTTTCATCACGCAGCAAATGATACTTTTGATGCAATCAATAAACGAGAACTAGAGCTAGGTGCTGCAGCAATGACAAGTTTAATTTACTTAGTAGACCAATATGGTTTTTAAAGTGTAGGACATTGATGATCTCCTCCTTACAGCAATACACTCAAGAGTTTAAATACAATTGGAAACTTTCATACCCTGTTATCATTGGTTTATTGGGGCATACCTTGGTTCAATTGGTAGATAACATTATGGTGGGACAGCTAGGAACAGCAGAACTAGCTGCAGTCTCCCTAGGGAACAGTTTCTTTTTTGTAGCCATGTCATTAGGAATTGGTTTTTCCACAGCAATTACTCCTCTTATTGCTGAAACAGACGGAAAAGGAGATGTGACTCAAGGCAAAAAAGTATTCTTACATGGTTTGATTTTATGCACCCTATTAGGGGTCTTTCTGTCGTTGTTAGTATTGCTGAGTAAACCTCTTTTATTCCAAATGGGTCAGCCAGAAGAAGTGGTTGTTTTTGCTTTTCCTTATTTAAAGTGGGTTGCAATTTCCTTGATTCCACTCATCTGTTTTCAAGGATTTAAACAATTTTCAGAGGGTTTATCACACACCCGTCCGGCAATGTATGCTACTCTTCTTGGAAACCTCATCAATGTAGCATTAAATTATGTGTTGATTTTTGGTTTTTGGAATTTTCCAAAAATGGGAGTTGAGGGTGCAGCAATTGGTTCTTTGGTATCTCGTTTTTTTATGTTGGCGTTTTTGTCTTTGTATGTTCGTTTTAATCATCGTTTTAAGTTGTATGTAAGTAATATCTCTATTAAATCTCCAGATACTACTTTGTTTAGAAAAATAATTAAGCTAGGATTTCCCTCAGCTTTACAGATGTTTTTTGAAGTTATTTTTTTTACCGCCGCCATTTGGCTATCTGGTTTTTTAGGTAAAAATCCACAAGCTGCCAATCAAATTGCATTGAACCTCTCTTCCATGACGTTTATGTTTGCGATGGGGCTAGGAGTTACAGCTATGATTCGCGTAGGCAATCAAAAAGGAAAGGGAGATTTTGTTTCTTTAAAGCGTATAGCTTACTCTATTTTCTTGCTTATTTTTCTTTTTGATGTTGTTTTTTGTACTGTTTTTCTTCTTACCAACCAGTACCTTCCTTGGCTTTATCTTGATGGAAATAACCCTCTACAGTATACTGATGTGATTGAAGTCGTTACGCTAGCTTCTACTTTGTTGATAGTTTCAGCATTTTTTCAAATTTCTGACGGGCTTCAAGCAGTTGTTTTAGGTGCCTTGCGTGGTCTACAAGATGTGAATATTCCAGCCGGAATTACTTTTTTTGCTTACGGTATATTTGGCTTCCCAATCTCATATTATTTAGGTTTGCACACAGAACTAGGTGCATTTGGGATTTGGATTGGTTTGTTTTCCGGTTTAACAGCCTCTGCCGTACTTCTTTTTATACGATTTAACCACCTAACCAAAAAGTTAATTATAAATTCGTGATATGGAATTACCAAAATTTTTAATTGCCGACAATTCTGCATTTCAAGACGCCCTTTTTATTGTACACACTGAATACCCAAGATTTATTCTAAACGTTTCAAACGATGAGGTGCACTGGTTAGAAGAATTTGAAAAAGAAGATCAAGTTGAGTTAGAAGAAGAATCCACAGCTTTGATCAAAGCTGCTTTTGATTTTTTTGACAGCGAAATGGAATCTTTAGAATAAGCTTCATGGAACAGCTTATAGCATGGGATAAAGAGTTGTTTCTTTGGCTTAACAGTCTAGGCACACCAGCGTTTGATGCTTTCTGGATGCTTATGACACACCGCGGTTCAAATGTTTTGGTGTACCTACTAGTATGGTTGTATCTCGCTTATAAAACTTCCTTTAAAAATGCTGCTTTCCTTTTAGTTTTTACAGGAGTTTTGATCCTTTGTACAGATCAATTGACAAATCTTTTTAAAGTTCAAGTAGGACGTCTTCGCCCTTGTTATGACCAGGAAATAGCTAGCTTAGTACGATTAGTAAAACCTACTTGTGGAGGACGTTTTAGTTTTTTTTCTGGACATGCTTCGAACTCTTTCGCTCTTGCATTGTTTTTTGGTAAGTTGATAAAACCATTTAAAAATTACCTTAGTTATTTTTTACTACTCATAGCAGGACTCATTGCCTATAGCAGAGTTTACATAGGTGTGCATTTTCCATTGGACATTCTATGTGGTAGTATTGTAGGTAGTATGATGGGTGTTGTCTTTTTTCGTATTTGGAAAAAATTTAACCTTCGTTTTTTAAGTTAAACTGAAACTCAGTTCGCTGTTCATACACCTCTCCTGGTTTTACTAGAGTAGTGGGAAAACAATCAATGTTTGGTGTATCGGAAAATTTTTGTGTTTCAAAGCAGATCGCATCAAAATGAGAAGGTGTAAATATCACTATACCGGGTTGGTTAGTGTAGGTTTTCATTTCAATACCCGTAGTTTTTTCATACAGAATAGCAGCCTCTTTGGTTTTAGAATTTAGCACAAAATAATCGTCTAATTTTTTCTTTCCGAGTATATGTGCTTTTCTAAAGTCAAAATCTGTGTTTTCTAAATTTAATTTTTTACCTGTAGGGATTGAGGAGCTGTCGAGTTCCAAATACTGATCTGCATGAACGGTTAGTTGGTGTGTATCTATTGATTTACCTCCACTTAAATTAAAATAAGCATGGTTGGTTAAATTGATGTGAGTAGGAGCATCTGTTGATGCTTGGTAAATAATGTTTAACTGATTGTCTTCCAAAAAATAAGTGACTACAGAATTTACATTTCCAGGAAATCCTACTGCACCGTCAGGACAGAAGTATTTAAAACGAATGAGGTTTTTGTCCTCCTCAGTTTCAGCTTTCCAATACGATTTACTCCAGCCTTTAGATCCGCTATGCAAAAGAATTCCTTTTTCATCCTCTTTTAGGAATACCTTCTTTCCTTCAATTTGAATCGGGTTTTTAAGTCTTCCAGCAAACCTACCTACTACAGCTCCACGATACCATTCGTCTTTTATATAGTCCTCTGGTTTTGATAAACCTTGAATTACGTTTATGGATTTTCCGTATCTATCCTTTACCCATAACTCTTGAATCAGGGCGCCATAATCTAAAAAGACAGCCCTTAGTTTGCCATTATCAAGGGTATACGAGTTCAATGGTTTTAATGATTTTCTTTTAAAAGCTCAGGATATTGTTTCTGAAATTTACGCAATCTAGGTATAGAAACATTTTGTACATAGGGATTATTGGGGTTGTTTTTTTCATAATCTTGATGATATTCTTCTGCATAATAAAACTTCTCAAGGGGTTTTATTTCTGTAACTATTTCATTAGAAAAATACCCACCTTCTTGCAGCATTTCAATGTAGTTTTGAATCAGTTCCCTTTCCTGGTCATCAGTATAAAACGCAATTGATCGGTATTGTGACCCATAATCAGGTCCTTGCCTGTTTGGTGTAGTGGGATCGTGTGATCCAAAAAAGACTTGCAGTAAGGTAGCAAAATCAACTACATCTGGATCGTAAAGGACTTCTACTGCTTCAGCATGGCCCGTTCTTCCAGTGCCTATTTGATTATAATTAGGATTTTTGGTATGTCCTCCAGCATAACCAGAATACACTTCATGAACTCCTTTTACACTTTCATAAATTGCTTCTACACACCAAAAACAACCTGATGCAAAATAGGCCTTTTTTAGTCCCTCTTGAACAGTTTTGTTTGGAGACCAAATGGGCTCAGAATTATCTATTGGAGGGGTATTTGAAATGCAGGTTTGTAATGTGATAATTGTGAGTAGTGTAATTATTGTTTTCATAGCAACTTGTTACAATTAAAATTTATAATAAGATCCAGCAAAATAATAAAATGAAAACTAAAATATTCAGTAAACGCTCATTTAACAAAATATTGCGTATCAAAAAGAAGTTGAAGCAAAAACTATCAATTTAAAAAAGCGGACTATTGGCTTCTTATCAATAGCGTGTTCTTAAATCAACTATTCTTTATTAATAAGCTCAACTAAATAGTCACCTACTTCTGATGTGGAGAGAGGAGTACTTCCCTGTTGAGCCAAATCTTCAGTCACTTTACCATCTGCTAGCGATTGATCAACAGCTTTACGGATGAGTCCACCTTCTTCTTTCATCCCAAAGCTCATTTCAAACATCATTGCGGCCGACAGTACTGTGGCAAGAGGGTTTGCAATGCCTAGTCCAGTAGCTTGAGGAAAGGAACCATGAATAGGCTCATAGAGTGCATTTTCGTTCCCTATAGAAGCTGATGGCATTAAGCCCATCGATCCAGAAATCACCGAAGCTTCATCCGTTAGTATATCACCAAAAAGATTTTCTGTAATTAATACATCGTAACTATTGGGCCATTGAACAAGTCTCATCGCTACAGCATCTACAAATTCATAGGAAACTGTAACTTCTGGATATTCTTTTTCCAGTTCTTGAACCGTTTCTCTCCATAACCTTGAGCTTTCGAGCACATTTGCCTTATCTACACAACACAGTTTTTTTGAACGTGTCATGGCCAATTCAAAACCTTTGATAGCAAGACGCTTAATTTCTTCACGGGTATAGGTACAGGTGTCAAAAGCAGTATTTCCATCATCTTTTCTACCGCGTTCTCCAAAGTAAATTCCTCCTGTAAGTTCTCGAAGGAAAACTAGATCTGTCCCTTCTATTCGTTCTTGTTTCAGAGGAGATTTATCTAAAAGCGAAGGAAATGTAAAAGTGGGACGAACATTGGCAAACAAGCCTAATTTTTTACGCATTTTTAATAAACCTTGCTCTGGACGTACCTTTGCTGAAGGATCATTATCAAATCTCGGATGTCCTATTGCACCAAAAAGAACAGCATCTGAAGCTAAACAGACTTCGTGAGTTTTGTCTGGATAGGGATCTCCAACAGCTTCAATGGCTGCAGCCCCTGTTAATGCGGGCATCCATTCAATGGTATGATTAAATTTTTCAGCAATAGCGTTGGATACTTTTACTGCTTGATCGATTACTTCTGGTCCAATTCCGTCTCCTGCCAAAAGTGCTATTTTTAAATGCATAATTTAAAATTAAGGTTGTATGATGTTTAACATTTTTTCTGTCGCTTTAATAGCAGAGACAGTTTGATCAGAATCCAAACCTCTTGTTTTGAATTCTTTTTTTCCGTTATCCCACGTAATGGTAGTCTCACAAAGCGCATCAGAATTACTACCGGGAGGAATCCGTACTGCGTAATCAACTAAATTGGGTAAATCTATGTGTTGCTTTTTATATACTTTATGAATAGCATTCCAGAAAGCGTCGTACTGTCCATCACCCGAAGCATTTTCCTCAAATAGCGTATCGTTTACTAAGAGTGAAACACTAGTAGTAGGTCGTAATCCCTTTGAGTGGGTCAGAACATAGGAATTTATTTTTACTTTATTGGGAACATTGTTGCCCAAAACATCGGAAATAATGAAAGGTAAATCTTCGGCTGTCACACGTTCTTTTCGATCTCCCAATTCAATGATTCTTTGGGTTACCTTTTTTAAATCTTCGTCATTCAAGGTGAGGCCCAACTCTTGTAGTTTTTTTTTTATATTTGCTTTTCCTGATGTCTTTCCCAAGGCATATTTTCTCTTTCTTCCAAAGCGTTCAGGTAATAAATCGTTAAAGTACAAGTTGTTTTTGTGATCGCCGTCTGCATGGATTCCAGCAGTTTGAGTAAAAACATTTTCTCCAACTATAGGTTTGTTTGCTGGAATTCTGAATCCTGTTATGGTAGCGACTAACTCACTTACTTTAAAAAGGGCTTTTTCCTTAATGTTAATTTTCGTTTCTGGAAGAAAATCGTTAATCACAGCAACAACACTTGCAAGAGGAGCATTACCGGCGCGCTCACCCATTCCATTTACAGTGAGGTGTAGACCATGTACGCCTGCTTTTACCGCTTCCATTACATTGGCTACACTCAGATCATAGTCGTTGTGTCCATGAAAGTCGAAATGTAGTTTTGGATAACGGTTTAAAATACTGCTGAGGTGTCGAAAAGTTTTTTCAGGTGTCAAAACACCAAGAGTGTCAGGTAATAAAACGCGTGCAATAGGCTGCTCAGATAAGAAATCAAGATAATCAAATACATATTCTTTTGAAGTTTCCATTCCATTACTCCAATCTTCCAGATAAACATTGGTAATAAAACCTTCATCAGTAGCCATCTGTATGCTCTTTGCAACATGGTTGAAATGCTCTTTGGGCTGTTGCTTAAGCTGGTATTTTAAATGATTTAGAGAACCTTTTGTGAGTAGATTTTGAACTTTTGCTCCTGCGTCTTTCATCCACTGGATTGAGGCACCATTATCTACAAAGGTGAGTACTTCCATTTTGTCTATGAGACCTTTTTTGGAACCCCAAGAGGTAATTTCTTTTACGGCTTTGAACTCCCCTTCAGATACTCGGGCAGAAGCTATTTCAATTCGGTCTACATTGAGTTCTTGTAAAAGTAGTTGTGCTAGAGTTAGCTTTTCAGAAACTGAAAAAGAGACCCCTGAGGTTTGTTCACCATCTCTCAGTGTGGTATCCATTATTTCAATCGTCCTACTCATATATCAACTGCTATAGGGGGGTGTTATTCGCAAAATCTTGAATTTCTGACTTTATATTGTTCAGAAAATCAATATCGTCATAACCGTTTAGCATGTTTTCTTTTTTATAAGAGTTTATTTCAAAAGAGTTTGAAGACTGAGTGCCTGCAATTTGAATTTTTTGATTGGGGAGATCTACTATCAATTCTGTTTTTGGATCCTTGTCGATCGCTTCAAAAACCTCATTGAGAAATTCTGGGGATACTTGAACGGGTAAGACACCAATATTCAAACAATTATTCTTAAATATATCTGCAAAAAAGCTTGAAACTACACAACGAAAACCATAATCATAAACTGCCCAAGCAGCGTGTTCTCTGGAAGAGCCCGAACCAAAATTTCGTCCTCCCACAAGGATTTTACCCGAATAGGTAGGGTTGTTTAATACGAAGTCGGCCTTTGGGCTGTTGTCTTGATTGTAGCGCCAGTCACGGAATAAATTGTCACCAAAACCTTTTCTTTCTGTTGCTTTTAAAAAACGAGCAGGAATGATTTGATCTGTATCGACATTTTCTATGGGTAAAGGAACTGCGGTACTTTTTAATGTATGAAATGAATCGTATGCCATTTGTTTAGATTAAAGTTCGAGGGTCAGTTATTTTTCCAGTTATGGCTGCAGCAGCTGCAACAAGTGGGCTGGCTAATAAAGTTCGTGCTCCAGGACCCTGTCTACCCTCAAAGTTTCTGTTTGAGGTACTTACAGCGTATTTTCCAGCCGGAATTTTATCATCATTCATTGCCAAACAAGCAGAACAACCAGGCTCTCTGAGTTCAAAGTCAGCAGCTTCAAAAATTTCAATTAAGCCTTCCTCTTTTATCGATTGAAGTACTTTATGCGATCCTGGAACCAACCATGCGGTTACATTTGCTGCGCGCTTATGTCCTTTTACAACTCCTGCAAAAGCTCTAAAGTCTTCAATTCGTCCGTTGGTACAACTACCAATAAAAACATAATCAATGGGTTTGCCTATCATGCTTTCACCTTCATTATATCCCATATAAGCTAATGACTTAGCATAGGTTGAAGCACCTCCTTCAAGCTCTTCTGCTTTTGGAATGGCTTTTGTGATACTTATGCCCATACCTGGATTAGTGCCAAAAGTGATCATGGGGTCAATTTCTGAACCGTCAAAAACATATTCTTTATCGAAGATGGCACCTTCATCTGTGTGGAGTGTTTCCCAATAGTTCATCGCTTTATCCCAAGCGGCTCCTTCTGGTGTGAATTCTCTTCCTTTAATGTATTCAAAGGTTTTTTCATCTGGGGCAATCATTCCCCCACGGGCACCCATTTCAATACTCAGGTTACAAACCGTCATTCGACCTTCCATAGAAAGTGATCTAAAAACTTCTCCAGCATATTCAACGAAGTATCCCGTTGCACCAGAGGTGGTTAATTTAGAAATGATAAACAAGGCGACGTCCTTTGGGGTTACTCCGTGGTTGAGTGAACCTTCAATTGTAATTCGCATTTTTTTGGGTTTGGGTTGAAGAATACATTGCGTAGCTAGAACCATTTCAACTTCTGAGGTTCCTATTCCGAAAGCGATTGCTCCAAATGCACCGTGAGTTGAAGTGTGGGAATCTCCACATACAATCGTTGCACCGGGCTGGGTTATTCCATACTCAGGACCTACAACATGTACAATTCCATTTTTTTTGTGTCCTAATCCCCAATAAGAAATACCGTGTTCTTTTGCGTTTTCTTCTAGGGCTTTCAATTGATTTCTTGAAAGCGGATCAGCAACGGGCAAGTGTTGGTTTTGTGTAGGGGTATTATGGTCTGCTGTTGCAAAAGTTTTTTCAGGAAAAAGTACAGGTAATGCTCTGTTCTTCAATCCAAGAAAAGCAACAGGACTAGTTACCTCATGGATCATGTGGCGATCGATAAAAAGCACATCGGGTCCGTCCTCAATACTTTTTACGACATGCGAATCCCATACTTTATCAAACAGGGTTTTTTTCATCTCAGAGAGCGTTTAAATTAAATGTTACTAGCTTTAATAATTTTAGGCAGATCTTCATCGCCTATTTCTTTTTGTTTGTCTGCTACTATCAAAAACTGTTGATACACTTTATCAAGTTGCAACTTGTCCAATTCATAGCCTATGTTTTTGGCACGATAGGCGAGAGCAGCTCTACCGCTTCTGGCTGTGAGTATGATCGAAGATTCGGTTACACCAACATCAGTAGGATTGATGATTTCATAGGTTTCTCTTTTTTTGATCACACCATCTTGGTGAATTCCAGAGGAATGAGCAAAAGCGTTGGATCCCACTATGGCTTTGTTTGGCTGAACAGGCATTGCCATACTTTCAGAAACCAATTGGCTGATACCGTAAAGCATGTTGGATTGTATTCGAGTATCCAGGTTCATAGTAGGGTGTTGACGCATGATCATGACAACTTCTTCTAGAGAGGTGTTACCTGCCCGTTCGCCAATTCCGTTTATAGTGCACTCAATTTGCCTTGCGCCGTTTTGAATACCTGCAATGGAATTTGCAGTGGCCAAACCTAGATCGTTGTGGCAATGACAGGAGAGGGTCGCCTTGTGTATGCCTTTGACATTTTCTTTTAGATATCTCATCTTAGCACCGTACTCTTCAGGTAAGCAGTAGCCAGTAGTATCAGGAATATTTAATACTGTTGCTCCAGCTTTGATGACCGCTTCACAAACACGTGCAAGAAATTCGTTGTCTGTTCTACCTGCATCCTCCGCATAAAACTCAACGTCTTCCACATAACTTTTAGCGTGAGCTACTGCGGCAACAGCGCGCTCAATTATCTGTTCTGGTGTTGCGTTAAACTTATATCGCATATGACTTTCTGAAGTCCCTATGCCGGTATGAATGCGTGATCTTTTTGCAGCTTTTAGGGCATCAGCTGCAACATCAATATCTTTTTTTACCGCACGTGTCAAGCCACAAACACGGGCATTTTTTACTAACTTTGATATGTCTTGAACCGCTTTAAAGTCTCCTGGGCTAGAAACTGGAAAACCCGCTTCTATTACATCAACCCCCAATAGATCAAGCTGTTCTGCTACTTTGAGTTTAGTCGCTGAGTCTAATTTACAGCCCGGTACCTGCTCCCCATCTCTAAGGGTAGTGTCAAAAATTTCAACATATTCCATACCGCTGGGCATCAGAAAGGTTTTAAATTATGTTACTAAACTACTATTTCCCTACAACTCCAATAAAAATAGCTATTTTTGTATTACAACATTCGACCAGTTAAACTAGTGTCTAACATGCTAATTATTAGTATCTTGTATCAAAATGCATTACGATGACAAATGAGCAGAAAGATAATTTGTTTGTTCTTGTAAAGTCGCTCTCTAAATCTGAGAAAAGACAGTTTACCCTTTATGTGGGTCGAATGGGTTCCAATGAAGATTCTAAATTCTTGAATTTATTTCAATTGCTGGACAAGATGAATCACTATGATGAAAAGGTGATTCTAAGCAAAGGAATCGTCACCAAACAGCAGCTATCCAATCTCAAAGCACATTTATACAAACAAATTCTTATTAGTTTGAGAATGAATCCAATGCATAAAAACATACGGATTCAGATACGAGAACAATTGGATTTTGCAACGATTTTATATCAAAAAGGACTTTATAAGCAAAGCTTGAAAGTGCTTGAAAAAGCAAAGCTTTTAGCGAACAAACACGAGGAAAAGTATATTGCTTACGATATAGTCGAGCTAGAAAAAGTAATCGAATCACAGTACATTACTAGAAGTTTGAGCAACCGTGCAGAAACATTAATTGTGGAGGCAGAAGAATTGAGAAACCACAACAATCTAGCTACACAACTTTCCAATCTTTCCCTTCAACTGTACGAGCGTCTCATAAAAGCGGGTTATGCAAAAAGTGATCAAGAATTTCGAGAAATCACTCAGTTTTTTTATGAAAACCTTCCAAAAATTGACAATGAGAAGTTAGGTTTTAGAGAAAAGCTTTGGTACTATAAAGCGCATGTATGGTACAGTTTTTTGACTCAAGATTTTTTATCTACTTACAGATATGCTTCAAAATGGGTAAAAATGTTTGAGGAATCTCCAGCTATGATTAGTATTCACCCTGTTTTTTATCTGAAAGGCAATAATTACCTTATGGAAAGCTTGGCTTTGATCAAGTACCCTTCAAAGTTTGAGGAAACTTTAAATAAGATGATGTATTGGACCAATCATAATAACTTTCCTGTAAATGACAACCTCAAGGCTTTGGTTTTTCAGTTTTACTTCAACAATAAACTCAATGCACACTTTTTAGTCGGAAGTTTTGAAGAGGGATTGATTTTAATACCAGAAATAAAAAAAGGAATTAGAGATTACAGCAACCAGATTGATCCGCATCACATCATGATGTTTTATTACAAAATTGCATGCCTCTATTTTGGAGCTGAAGATTATGAGAACTGTATTTTGTATCTCGACAAAATCATCAGTAACAAGAGCTTGAAAATGAGAGAGGATTTACTTTGTTTTTCAAGGGTACTCAATATTTTCGCTCATTACGAAGCTGGTTTCGATTATCATCTGGAGTCTCATTTGAGGGAAACCTATAAGTTTCTGATTAAAATGGATGATTTGCACGAAGTGCAAAAAGCGATGATTCGATTTGTAAAAAAGTTAGGAGACATATATCCACACGAGCTAAAAACAGCCTTTGAGGAATTGTACAAGGAACTCAAACAATATGAAAATGATCCCTATGAAAGACGTTCTTTTTTGTACTTGGATATTCTTTCTTGGTTAGAAAGTAAAATTAAAATGATACCTATAGCACAAGTGATTCGTGAAAAGGCATCTATTTTAAATCGGAAAGAACGCTCTTCCATAAGCCCAATCCCTTAGGGATTGAGATAAAAACAATCCTTTCTTTTTTCACCGGATGTTCAAGTTCCAACTTTTGAGCATGAAGACTTATAGAGCCATCTGTATTACTCCTTTTAGCTCCGTACTTAAGATCCCCTTGTATGGGAAAGCCAAGTGCACTAAGCTGAGCCCGAATTTGATGATGTCGTCCTGTTTCTAGTTCTATTTCTATTAGGCTATAGCGGTCAAAATCTTGAATTTTAGTATAATGCAACAAGGCTTTTTTACTGTTTGGGACTTCCTTACTATGTGCTTTGGATTTGTTTTGTTGGTTGTTTCGAGTCATCCAATGAGTTAGGCTCCCTTTTTGTTGCGGGAACGTTTTGTCTACTAGCGCCCAGTAGGTTTTTTTTGGAATGCGCTTTTTGAATTGTTCATTTAAACGACTTAGTGCTTTTGAGGTTCTAGCAAAAACAACCACTCCACTTGTAGGCCGGTCCAAGCGGTGTACAATACCGAGGTAAACAGCACCTGTTTTATTGTATTTCTTTTTAAGATATTCTTTCACAAAGTCCGCAAGTGTAACATCCCCTGTGTGGTCACCTTGAACCAGTTCCCCTGCTTTTTTAGAAACCACAATGAGATGGTTGTCTTCAAAAAGTATTCGTTCCTCTAGTTCCAAGGATTAATACTGTTCTGTTTCGTTAGGAAAATCCTTTGATTTGACGTCTTGGGTATACTGTTCAACGGCATTGTGGATTATTTTATCCAAATCGGAATAGCGGCGTAAAAAACGAGGACTAAATTCTTTATTCATACCCAGCATATCGTGCAGTACGAGCACTTGACCGTCTACAAGAGGACCTGCTCCAATACCAATAATCGGAATATTTACAGATGCAGTGGCTTTTTTAGCAAGACTAGCAGGTATTTTTTCTAAAACAACACCAAAACAACCGAGTTGTTCTAACATGATCGTATCATTGAGAAGTTGTTCGGCCTCTTCTTCTTCTTTTGCTCTTACTGTATAGGTGCCAAATTTATAAATTGATTGTGGTGTGAGACCCAAGTGTCCCATAACCGGAATGCCAGCTTTGATAATACGTTCTATGGAATCTTTTACTTGAATACCTCCTTCTACTTTTACTGCATGTGCACCAGATTCTTTCATGATTCGAATTGCAGAACGAAGTGCTTCCTTTGAGTCGGCTTGATAAGTACCAAAAGGCAAATCGACAACCACCAAAGCACGTTTTGCACCACGCACAACACTACTTGCATGATAAATCATCTGGTCTAAAGTTATTGGCAAGGTTGTTTCATGCCCACCCATAACATTAGATGCAGAGTCCCCTACTAAAATGATGTCTATTCCCGCACCGTCCACAAGCCCTGCAAAGGTGTAATCATATGCAGTAAGCATAGCTATTTTCTCTCCACTAACTTTCATTTGTTGAAGTGATTTGGTGGTGACGCGACTGTATGTTTGTGATGTCATAGTGAGTTCTGTGATGTAAAAATAGTATGTTTTGCTCAGAGCACCCCAAAGGGAAGTAAAAAAAACAGTTTTCTAAAAGAGACTGCCATGCTGTCAGTAAACTAAGGTTGGCATAATGATTGAATTTGGATTGAAAAATTTAATTAAGAATCATGAGTAAAATAATTGGAATTGATTTAGGAACAACAAATTCATGTGTCTCTGTAATGGAGGGTAATGAACCAGTTGTTATTCCAAACGCTGAAGGTAAACGTACAACTCCCTCTGTAATCGCTTTTGTAGAAGGTGGTGAAATTAAGGTAGGTGACCCTGCAAAACGTCAAGCAGTTACCAATCCAACCAAAACGATAGCCTCTGTAAAGCGTTTTATGGGGAATAAATTTTCAGAATCTAAAGGTGATGTAGGTTCCGTAGCCTACAAAGTGGTCAAAGGAGACAACGATACACCTCGTATTGATATAGATGGTCGTATGTACAGCCCACAAGAGCTTTCTGCAATGACTTTACAAAAGATGAAAAAAACGGCGGAGGATTATCTTGGACAAGACGTTACTGAGGCAGTAATCACTGTTCCAGCATACTTCAACGATTCCCAACGTCAGGCAACTAAAGAGGCTGGAGAAATCGCTGGATTAAAAGTACAGCGTATTATTAACGAACCAACTGCTGCTGCTTTGGCCTACGGATTGGATAAAGGGGGGTCAGATAAAAAAATTGCAGTTTACGATCTTGGTGGTGGAACCTTTGATATTTCTATCTTAGAACTAGGAGATGGTGTTTTTGAAGTGCTTTCAACCAATGGTGATACACGTTTAGGAGGAGACGATTTCGATCAAGTAATCATCGACTTTTTGGCAGAAACTTTTATGAAGGACGAAACCATCGACCTGAGAAAAGATCCCATGGCTTTACAACGTTTAAAAGAAGCGGCTGAAAAAGCCAAAATTGAACTTTCTTCTTCAGCTCAAACAGAAATCAATTTACCCTATGTTACAGCTACCGACTCTGGACCAAAACACTTAGTAACTACTTTAACAAGAGCCAATTTTGAAAAGTTGGCAGATGATTTGGTAAAAAGATCAATGACTCCTGTTAAAAAAGCATTAGATGATGCAGGTTTGTCTACCGGTGATATTGATGAGGTAATACTCGTCGGAGGATCTACCCGAATCCCAGTGATTCAAGAAGAAGTAGAAAAATTCTTTGGCAAGAAACCTTCAAAAGGAGTAAACCCTGACGAAGTGGTAGCAATTGGTGCTGCAATTCAAGGAGGAGTTCTCACAGGAGATGTAAAAGATGTTTTATTACTCGATGTAACACCCTTGTCTTTGGGTATTGAAACTATGGGAGGAGTGATGACTAAATTGATTGAGTCCAACACGACTATTCCAACAAAAAAATCACAGATTTTTTCAACCGCTGCAGACAACCAACCTTCGGTTGAAATCCACGTTTTACAAGGAGAGCGTTCTATGGCAACAGACAACAAAACTATTGGACGTTTCCATTTAGACGGGATTCCACCAGCACAGCGTGGAACTCCTCAAATTGAGGTGACTTTTGATATTGACGCTAATGGAATCATTAAAGTTAGTGCTTTAGACAAGGCTACGAATAAATCTCAAGACATTCGTATTGAAGCTTCTTCCGGTTTAACAGAAGAAGAAATTGAGCGAATGAAAAAAGAAGCAGAAGCAAATGCAGATGCAGATAAAAAAGTGAAGGAAGAAGCTGAAAAATTAAACAGTGCCGACCAAATGATTTTCCAAACAGAAAAGCAATTGAAAGAGTTTGGAGAAAAGCTTTCAGAGGATAAAAAAGCACCCATCGAGGCTGCTCTTGAGGACTTGAAAAAAGCATATGAATCAAAAGATCTTGATGCGATTGACAAAGCGCTCGAGACCATAAACGAGGCATGGAAAAACGCTTCTGAGGAAATGTACAAAGCTCAGGCCGAAGCTGGAGGGGCTGCTGGAGCAGAGGCTTCACAACCCGAGTCAGAAGCCAAAGGCGGAGATGACGTACAAGACGTTGATTTTGAAGAAGTCAAATAACTTAGCTTACTATTGTTTAAAAAAAGCCCTCTTTAGTATTTGAGGGCTTTTTTTATAATTATAAGACATCTTGAAATAAGATTGTTAGAAAGAAAGCTTGTTTAGTAAAATGAAATCCCTTAAGTATTACAAGGCGTTTTCTTAATTTAGCTAAAAAATAAATGAAAGAGGATCAAATCTTAGCACTTTTAAATCAGAGTTCTAAAAACACACTCATGGAAACGCTGCATATTGAATATACAGCTGTGGGTACAGATTTTCTCCAAGCACGTATGCCTGTAAATACTAAAGTATTACAGCCCGATGGAGTACTGCATGGTGGGGCTACAGCTGCACTGGCAGAAAGTGTAGGAAGTGCAGCCGTATTTGTTCTCAATAAAGATCCAAACGTACAAGTAAGGGGTATAGAAATCACTGCCAATCATCTTAAAAGTGTATCAAGTGGTTTTGTCTTGGCTACTGCACGACCCATGCATCAAGGAAAAACAATACAACTGTGGGAAATTCGAGTAGAAGATGATGAGGCAAACTTGATCTCTCTTTGTAAACTCACCACATACAGTCGTAGAAAAGACTAATGAAAAACCCTCAGTCGCTAAAAGATTATTTAACAATTCTCTGGAAAGAACAACGGCCCTTTGTTATGTATAAAATTCCAAACTCAAAGCGTGTTGTGCTTTATTCCCAAAATGACCATGAGCTGCATACTACGCTTAACTTGGATTGCGATGGTTTTGTCTTTGCTCCTTTTGACTTGAATAAAACAACCTATTTTATCCCTAGAGCCAATAAACAAGAGTTTTCTGTTCTTGAAAAATCAGAATTCAACAGTGACGATTCCGCTAAAAGTTCTGAAGATGATAAGACCAAAAGGGACTTTATTGTCTTAGTAGAAAAAGCATTAAAGGAGATAAAAAAGGGAAAGTATAAAAAATTGGTAGTCTCCAGAAAAACAGATTTCATAAGTTCCAAAAGTCCAATTAGTGTATTTATGGACCTGGTTTCACTTTACGAACATGCTATGGTATATTTATGGTTTCATCCTAGTGTGGGCTGTTGGTTGGGTGCTAGTCCAGAGCGATTTCTCAGTAGGAAGGGAGAAAGTTTACAAACGGAAGCATTGGCAGGTACACAGCCTTTCGATGAAAATAAACCCATACAATGGAATGCCAAAGAAATGGATGAGCAAGCTCTAGTAGCCGATCAAGTTCGAAATGTTTTGACTTCCTTTTTTCCTCGGGAACAACTAGTGGAAGACCCAGTAATAACTGTTCGTGCTGGTAATTTAATACACTTATCGAGTCTTTTTGTAATCCCTTCAGAAAAGCCTTCTATAGATGTTCTTGCAAAAGCATTGCATCCAACACCTGCAGTGGGAGGAGTGCCTAAAAAAGAGGCAATAAAATTCATTCAAAAAGAAGAGGGATATGACAGATCTTTTTATACTGGCTTTTTTGGATTACTAACTCCTGAAGAAACAAAGTTATTTGTGAATTTGAGATGTGCTCAGTGGAAGGAGGGTGTTTATTCTTTATACCTGGGTGCTGGTATAATTGATGGGAGTGAACCCGAACTAGAGTGGAAAGAAACCCAGCGAAAAGCGAAAACGATTTTAAAAGTACTCTAAAGGCTGTGTGAATGCCTTTGGGTTTTGTATTTTTGATACATGCCAGAAGATCTTGTGACGCATGAATAGATTTCCTTCCATTCCCTTAGCCCAAACCGTTGTTCGCCTTTGTGAAGTAGCAAAAATTGAACAAATTGTGATTTGTGCAGGTTCTAGGAATGCACCACTTACAAACGGTTTTGTTTCTCTCCCTTATTTTAAAACCTATAGTATTGTAGATGAGAGAGCAGCTGCCTTTTTTGCTTTAGGTTTGGCACAACAACTTCAGCAGCCCGTTGCACTAGTCTGTACATCTGGTTCAGCACTACTCAATTTTTATCCGGCTGTAGCGGAAGCATTTTACAGTGATATCCCTCTAGTGGTGCTTTCAGCAGATCGAATGCCTCACCGTATAGATATTGGCGATGGACAAACAATCCGTCAAAAAGGGGTTTTTGAGCCTCATCTAGAGGCAGCAGCAGATTTAAAAGCAGATGTCAGTCATTCCACTAAAACACTGCTTGAAAATCCAATGCAAAATTTACTTCCATCAAATGCCGATGAATCAGAAGTTGTAGCAATTCAACAACAAACACAAAAACACAATGAAAAGGAAATAATTAGGGTTTTGAAAGTAGCAATTACTGAAAATGGTCCAGTTCATTTGAATATACCCCTTGAGGAGCCCCTTTATGAAACTACTACAGAGGTCATCCCGCTACCTGAGATGTTACCATCAATTGAAAAGCCTCAACTAAAAGTATCAAAGAAAGAAACATGGATCAATTTATGGAATAAAAGTCCAAAAAAATGGGTAGTAATTGGTGTGCTTCAGCCCAATAGTATTGATCAAATATGGATCGATGCTTTGTGTAATGACCCTTCCGTTGTTGTCTTTACAGAAACTACTTCTAATGTGACACATCCAAAAGCAGTAGGCTCTATAGATATTCTTATGGCTCCTTTAGAAATGAAGGAAAATCAATTGAGTATTGATCTACAACCAGAATTACTCCTCACTTTTGGAGGTATGGTTGTTTCTAAAAAATTGAAGGCTTTTTTGAGAAAGTACCGACCCAAGCACCACTGGCATGTTGACATAAAAAAAGCCTACAATACTTACTACTCCTTAACAGAACATATTCAATCTTCTCCAGAAGATTTTTTAGGTATACTGTATAGAAAACACCACAATCCAAAAACTGACTATCAAAAATCTGTATTGGAACAGTATGCTCAATTTAAAAATGCGGGTCAAAACTACCTCAAAAAGCAACCTTTTTCAGATTTAAAAGTGTTTGAGCTCATTTCTCAAAAATTGCCTGCAGGACTACAACTTCAATTGGCGAATAGTTCTTCAATACGATACGCTCAATTATTTTCCTGGCCTGAAAGGACCGTTATCTTTTGTAATAGAGGGACTAGTGGTATAGACGGTAGTACAGCAACTGCTATTGGAGCTGCGCTGATTAATAAAAGGCCTACCGTTTTGATCACCGGAGATTTAAGTTTCTTTTACGACATCAACGGTTTATGGAACAACTACATTCCAAAAAACTTTAAAATAATATTGATTAATAACGGTGGAGGAGGAATTTTTCGGATTTTGCCGGGTGAAAAAGGCAGTAAAAATTACGAAACTTATTTTGAGACGGTACACCAACGCGAGGCAAAATATTTGTGTAAGTCTTTTGGAATAGGGTATCGAAAGGTTAATTCTTTTGGAGCCTTAAAAAGAAAACTTCCTCGATTCTTTAAAACAATGAAAGGACCTCAACTTCTTGAAATCAAAACACCTCGTACTAAGAATGATGAGGTTTTATTGAATTATTTTAATGCAATGGTATCAAAAACTTTATTTTCGTAAAAAAAAGAGATATGAGAAAATGGAAATCACTAGGAACCTATAGCGATATCCTTTTTGAACTTTGTGATGGGGTCGCAAAAATTACGATCAATCGTCCCGAAGTTTACAATGCCTTTCGTCCTGAAACAAACATTCAAATGCTGGAGGCAATGGAAGTGTGTCGTGAGCGTAATGATATTGACGTAGTTGTGTTCACAGGAATTGGCGATAAAGCCTTCTGTAGTGGAGGCGATCAGAATGTCAAAGGAATTGGAGGCTATGTAGGTGAGGATGGGGTTCCTAGACTCAATGTACTTGATTTGCACAAACGCATTCGTGAATTGCCTAAACCTGTTGTTGCTATGGTCAACGGTTATGCTATAGGAGGAGGTCATGTGTTGCATGTAGTTTGTGATTTGACCATAGCCAGTGAAAATGCCATCTTTGGTCAAACGGGACCTAAAGTAGGTAGTTTTGATGGTGGGTTTGGTTCTTCCTACCTTGCTCGTCACGTTGGCCAAAAAAAGGCACGAGAAATTTGGTTTTTATGTCAGCAATATTCGGCACAAGAGGCTTTGGATATGGGATTGGTAAATAAGGTTGTCCCTTTGGAAAAGCTGGAAGATACAGTTATGGAATGGTGCCAAATCATGCAGCAACGGAGTCCTCTAGCACTTCGTATGATTAAAAGGTCATTGAATGCTGAATTAGACGGTCAGCACGGTTTGATGCAATTAGCAGGTGATGCCACCTTGATGTATTATTTGATGGAAGAAGCTCAGGAAGGAAAAAAAGCTTTTTTAGAAAAAAGAAGTCCAAATTTCAAGAAATATCCAAAGTTTCCCTGATCTATGATATATAAAGCCAAGATATGGATTCGGGCAGCACGACTGCGAACTCTGCCGCTTTCATTATCTGGAATAATTGTGGGTAACGCCATGAGCATCAAAGAACCCAATTTCTCATGGGTGCTTTTTGTTTTCATGCTCCTTACAGCAACGGGTTTTCAAATCATTTCGAATTTTGCAAACGATTATGGAGACGGTGTTAAGGGTACAGACAATGACAATAGATTAGGTCCCAAACGTGTGCTTCAGTCGGGTTTACTTTCAAAAGAAGAATTAAAACAAGGAATTTTTTTGAGTTCACTAGTGTCTTTTGTCTTGGCACTTTTCTCAATAATTTATGCTTTTGGAATAGATTCATGGTTGTACATATTTCTATTTATAAGTTTTACTTTTTTGAGTATTTGGGCGGCTATACGTTATACCGTAGGTGAGGCGGCCTATGGTTACCAAGGGTTTGGAGACTTGTTTGTTTTCCTTTTTTTTGGTGGTTTAAGTGTTATGGGCTCCTATTTTATTCAGGTAAAGTCCCTAGATGTAAAAGTGGGTGTATTGGCAATAGCTATTGGTTTACTGGCTGTAGGTGTTTTAAATTTAAACAATATGCGTGATTTAGGAAGTGATCGTCTTGTTGGTAAAAGAACATTTGCTGTTTTTTTGGGACAGAAAAAAGCCAAAACGTACCATATAACAATACTTATTTTTTCCTACATTCTGTTGTTAACCGTTTTTGTTCCTACAAAGGAACCTATTCACTGGTTGCCTTTATTGGTTGTTTTCCCCCTTTTTACCCATTTGATTCGAGTGATTAAAACTAAGGCTCCCATAGCATTTGATCCTGAATTAAAAAAATTGGCGCTTACCACTTTCTTGCTTTCAATTTTAATTTTCATAACCGCATTATCAGGTTTATGAACGCGCATTATTTCAAACATCAACTTCAATTTATACGGCCAAGTGGTACTTCTAGAGGAATTTTAACCACAAAAGATAGTTGGTTTATTGTGTTGGAGCATGAAGAAAAAAGAGGGATAGGGGAGTGTAGTCTTTTGAAGGGATTAAGCATAGACGCTGTACCTCATTTTGAGCAAGAACTCAAAAAACTATGTGATTCTATAAATAATCAAACCACGCTGCCCAATCTCACAGCATGGCCTTCTATAAGAATGGGTTATGAGATGGCACTTTTAGATTTGAGTAAAGAAACACCTTATCTATTATTCCCTTCTGAATTTACTGAAGGAAAATCTCCTATCCCTATAAACGGGTTGGTTTGGATGGGGTCTTTTGATTATATGAAAAGTCAAATCAAATCCTTGCTGGAACGCGGTTTTGATTGTATCAAATTAAAAATTGGGGCCTTGGATTTTAAAAAAGAACTTCAGCTTTTGAAGCAAGTGCGTAATGAATTCAAAGCTCAAGAAATTACATTGCGAGTAGATGCAAATGGGGCTTTTTCTCCAAAAAATGCTTTGGAAAAACTGAAGCAACTCAGTGATTACGATTTGCATTCCATTGAACAGCCAATAGCGGTTAATCAATGGGATATAATGAGCAAGCTCTGCGAACAAAGCCCTGTCCCTATTGCTCTGGATGAAGAATTAATCGGTTGTTTTTCAGAAGAAAAACAGCAAGGGCTCTTGGACACTATAAAGCCCGATTATTTAATTATAAAACCCAGCTTACTGGGTGGGTTTCAAGCTTCTGATCAATGGATTGCTTTGGCTAAAAAAAATGGAATTGGCTGGTGGATTACTAGTGCCTTGGAAAGTAATATTGGATTAAATGCCATCGCACAGTGGACCTTTAAAATCGAGGCAATGGGTCATCAAGGTCTGGGTACGGGATCTCTTTTTAAAAATAACATTAGCAGTCCTTTGAAAATTAATTTCGGTTGTCTTTGGAACGATAATTTAATACCTTGGGAGAAATTCTACTAGTATGTTTTTGAGTCAGGCCCTTCGTCATAAAAATCCATTTTGGATGTATTTGCTCGGTTCTTTTGTTGTCATCATATTTACTATTATAGGGCAATTGCCGATGGGTTTTTTTATGACCAAGGATCTCATTTTGGCTGCTGGAGGAGATCCCATGGCAGCATTAAGAAGCTTAAATAAGAATCTCCAATTGGTTTTACTTTTGATTCCCTTCGTCTTTGGATTCTTAGGTTTGATTTTAGTGGTAAAAAAATTACACGATCGAAGCATGTTAAGTATTACAACTGCGAGAGCTAAACTGGATTGGAATCGTTTTTTTTCTGCTTTTTTTCTTTGGGGAGGACTGACAGTGGCGTTGGTTTTAGGGGACTATTTCTTTAATCCAGATTCCTATCAGTGGAATTTTGAACCCAAAGCTTTTGCTTTATTAGTTGTTATATCAATCGCTTTAATTCCAATACAAACCAGCCTTGAAGAGTATGTTTTTCGAGGTTATTTGATGCAGGGTTTTGCTACATATTTTAAGAGTAGGGGGTTGGCACTATTTATGACTTCAGCCTTTTTTGGAAGTTTACATATTTTTAATCCAGAAGTCGAGCAACTAGGTTATGGTATATTGGTTTATTATATTGGTACTGGTTTTTTCTTGGGTATTCTTACTCTTATGGATGAAGGTTTAGAACTCGCCTTGGGATTCCATGCTGCAAACAATCTTTTTACCGCATTGTTGGTAACCTCTTCTTGGACTGCCTTCCAAACAGAGTCCCTTTTTATCGATATTTCAGAGCCCTCCTTGGGTGCTGAAATTTTCCTTAGTCTTGGTTTATTATTTCCTCTTTTTTTATGGTTTATGGCTAAGAGATATCACTGGTCCAATTGGAAAAACAAACTCTTTGATCGATTATAAAAATGCAAACACCACACTACACAAAAATTCACAATCGTTTTCTACTTAACGGCTATCATTATGATTATGAGGACTTAAAAGAAGTTGCCTACAATTTTGTAAAAGAGGGAGATCAGTACGAACGTTATCTTGGTGATTTTTTATTGGACTGGATGGATAATTCGGATTCGATTTATTTAGAAAGTTCAGGAACTACTGCTACACCAAAAAAACTACGCTTTAAAAAGCAAGCTCTTGTAAACAGCGCGATTGCAACTGGAGACTTTTTTGGGGTTAGCGTTGGTTCTCGTGCCTTGCACTGTCTTCCTGCTAAGTATATCGCTGGCAAGATGATGCTTGTTCGAGCGATGATCCTTGGCCTTGAAATCGATCTAATTTCTCCTTCAAAAAGACCTTTTTATAAGAACGAAAAATCTTACGACTTTGTTGCCATGACACCCATGCAAGCGTATCATTCACTTTCAGATTTAGGCAAAGTAGGCACATTGATTGTGGGAGGGGCTTTTGTTTCTAAAGCGCTCCAGCAGCAGTTAAAAGAAAGAAAAGTAAATGCTTTTGAAACCTATGGGATGATGGAAACCTTATCCCATATCGCAGTAAGAAAAATGACCGATCCTTCTTCAGTTTTCAAATGTTTACCAAACATTGAAGTAGGAAAAGATGAGCGCAATTGTTTGATTATAGATGCTCCATATTTGGGAGTTGAACGATTAAGAACCAATGACGAGGTAGAGCTCTTTAGTTCTAGGCAATTTAGGTTAATTGGTCGAGTAGATCACATTATCAACTCTGGAGGGGTTAAATTACATCCGGAACAAATAGAACGAAAGCTTTCCGAGCATTTGGATTTTCATTTTTTTATTGATCGAGTGGAAGATTCCTTACTTGGAGAGAAGGTTGTTTTAGTCGTAAAAGAAAATGCTGACTTGACAGTTGAACTACTTCAAGAAAAACTTAAAAAATGCACTTCTTTAGAACCTTATGAAATTCCAAAATCCGTTGTTTATTTTAATGGATTTAAAGAAACCTACAGCGGTAAAATTAAACGCACTTCCACAATGAGTCAAAAGCCCTCACGTGTCTTAGACTTGTAGTACTCCCATGTTGAATTTTTCGGTAGCAGGAGCGTGATTTGCTAATGTAATTCCCATGCTTATCCATGAACGGGTTTCTATTGGATCTATAACAGCGTCAACCCAAAGTTGGGAAGCTGCATAGAGTATTTCAGTTTTTTCTTTGTAGTCCTTGCTGATTTGCTCTTTCAAGGTTGTTTCTTTTTTCTTGTCTAATGTGACACCTGATTTTTTTACAGCTGCTTTTTCTATTTGTAATAATACATTTGCGGCTTGTTCTCCTCCCATAACCGCCATTTTTGCTGAAGGCCAAGCTAACATAAGCCTTGGATCAAATGCTTTACCACACATAGCATAATTTCCAGCTCCAAAAGAGTTTCCTACGACTACAGTAAATTTAGGAACAACAGAATTCGCAACGGCATTCACCATTTTAGCACCGTCTTTTATTATTCCGCTGTGTTCTGCCTTACTGCCTACCATAAATCCAGTTACATCTTGTAAAAATACTAGAGGGATATTACGTTGGTTACAATTGGCGATAAATCGTGTTGCTTTATCAGCGGCATCTCCATAAATTACTCCACCAAACTGCATTTCACCTGTTTTACTTTTTACTACTTTTCTTTGATTGGCAACGATTCCTACAGACCAGCCTTCGATTTTTGCATAGGTAGTAATTAGTGTTTGACCGTATTCTTTTTTGTATTCATCAATCGAATCTGCATCAACGATCAGGTCAATGAGTTCATAAGTGTCATAGGGTTGATTTCGCTCTTTGGGAATGAGAGTGTAGAGGTTTTCTGGATTGGCTTTTGGTTCAATTGTTTGTGAACGATGGAATCCAGCTGATTTTGGAGCTCCCATCTTTTCCATCAGGCTTCTTATTTTTTTAAGCGCTTCTTGATCATTTTTTACTTTATAATCCGTAACCCCGCTTATGCCGCTATGTGTATCGGCACCACCTAAAAATTCATTGTCTACTTCTTCGCCAATTGCCGCTTTCACTAAATAACTTCCTGCCAGGAAAATACTCCCTGTTTTTTCCACAATAATGGCTTCATCGGACATTATAGGAAGATATGCACCACCCGCTACACAACTGCCCATTACGGCCGCAATTTGGACTATTCCCTTGCTGCTCATACGAGCATTATTTCTAAAAATACGACCAAAGTTTTCTTTATCAGCAAATAGCTGTTCCTGTAAGGGCAGGAAAATACCAGCACTATCCACAAGATAAATGATGGGTATGTTGTTTTCCATAGCTATTTCTTGAGCTCTTAAGTTCTTTTTAGCTGTCATGGGAAACCAAGCTCCTGCTTTTACGGTTGGATCATTTGCAACAATGACGCATGTTTTTCCTGAAACAATACCAATAACGACCACCACCCCTGCAGAAGGACAGCCTCCGTATTGACCATACATGTTTTCTGCTGCTAGTATGCCTACCTCATAGACATTTTTTGGGTCGTCAACCAATTGATTGATACGCTCACGAGCGGACAGTTTTCCTTGGTTTTTTAATTTAGCAAGACGCTCCTTTCCACCTCCTAATTTTATTTTTCGCATGCGTGATTGGAGTTGAGCCCAAGCCATTTTTAAAGCGTCCTTATTTTTTTCTTTTTCTAGATTCATAGTATTCGTATGACTTTGCTAAAGTACTAATTTCTATAGGTGTCAATTTAAATAAATGTTCGATATTTGTCTTTACCATTCTACAGAAATGAGTTTAAACAAAAATAAAATTGTGGGCTATACCGCTTTGGTGATAGCTATCATAGGAAGTGCGCTGATATTGATTGGGGTTTTGAAATACCCAGAATACGCCATAGGATTTTCTATAACTGGAATCGGTTTTTATGCCATAGCATGGGCATTTAACGCATTAAGAGGAAGGATTTAAGATGTCTGAAGATAAGAAAGTAATATTTTCAATGACTGGGGTTTCAAAAACCTATCCTAGCGCCAATCAACCTGTATTGAAAAATATTTATTTAAGCTTTTTTTACGGGGCTAAAATTGGAATTCTGGGATTAAATGGCTCTGGGAAATCAACATTATTGAAAATCATTGCAGGTATAGATACAAATTTCCAAGGGGATGTAGTTTTTTCCAAAGACTATAAAGTGGGCTATTTAGAGCAAGAGCCTGAGTTGGATCCTTCTAAAACCGTCTTGGAAGTGGTCAAGGAAGGAGTGGCACATACTGTTGCTATATTGGAAGAATACAATCAAATCAATGACCAATTTGGATTGCCAGAAATCTATGAAAATCCTGATAAAATGCAGCAGCTCATGGATCGCCAAGCTGAGCTGCAAGATGAAATTGACGCATCCAATGCATGGGAATTAGACACCCAGTTAGAAATTGCTATGGATGCTCTACGCACTCCTCCTGGAGATCAAAAGATTGAAGTACTTTCTGGTGGAGAACGAAGAAGAGTTGCTCTTTGTAGATTGCTGTTACAAAAACCAGACGTTTTGCTGTTGGACGAGCCCACAAACCATTTAGATGCAGAATCAGTGCATTGGTTGGAGCATCATTTGGCACAATATCAAGGGACAGTGATTGCAGTTACCCACGATCGTTATTTTCTAGACAATGTCGCCGGATGGATTCTGGAATTGGATCGAGGAGAGGGGATTCCTTGGAAGGGCAATTATTCTTCCTGGTTGGAACAAAAAGCAAAACGTTTAGCACAAGAGCAAAAACAATCTTCTAAGCGTCAAAAAACTCTGGAACGCGAGTTAGAATGGGTGCGTATGGCACCCAAGGGGAGACAGTCTAAACAAAAAGCACGATTGTCTAATTATGATAAATTGGTGAGTCAAGATCAGAAACAAGTGGATGAAAAATTAGAAATTTTTATTCCCAATGGACCTAGGCTAGGAACCAATGTGATTGAAGCCAATCAGGTTTCAAAGGCTTTTGGAGAGAAGTTACTTTACGACGATTTGAGTTTTAATTTGCCTCAGGCTGGAATAGTGGGGGTCATTGGGCCTAATGGGGCAGGAAAGTCCACTGTTTTTCGAATGATTATGGGAGAAGAGGCTCCAGATGGAGGAACTTTTTCTGTAGGAGAAACGGTCAAGCTCGCTTATGTAGATCAATCCCACTCCAATATTGACACTGAAAAGACGATATGGCAAAATTTTAGTGACGAGCAGGAGCTGATCATGTTGGGAGGCAGGCAAATTAATTCAAGAGCTTTTTTAAGTAGATTTAATTTTAGTGGTAGTGAACAGAATAAAAAAGTGAGCACACTTTCTGGTGGGGAACGCAACCGCTTGCATCTTGCTATGACCTTAAAAGAGGAGGGGAATGTTTTGTTGCTAGACGAGCCTACCAATGACCTAGATGTCAATACACTCAGAGCCCTTGAAGAAGGTCTTGAGAATTTTGCCGGTTGCGCTGTGGTCATTTCCCACGACCGTTGGTTTCTAGACCGGATTTGCACCCATATTCTTGCGTTTGAAGGGGATTCTAAGGTCTATTTTTTTGAGGGGTCCTACTCAGATTATGAAGAGAATAAAAAGAAGCGGTTGGGTCAAGATATTATGCCTAAGCGGATTCAATATCGAAAACTAACAAGAGATTAGTTTAAGTTCAATTCCATTTTAATATTCCCTCTACTATACACTACTTGTTCCTCTATAGGAACTTCTATAAATCCGTATTTTCTATACAGGTGAATGGAGTTTTCAAGTAGGGTATTGGAATACAATATAATTTTTTTCCAATGGTGTTGCTCTGCAAAGGATATTGCGAACTGAATCATCGTGTTTCCATAGCCTTTTCCTCTGTAGGAGGGTTGAATGGCCATTTTGCTAAATTCGTAGAGTAATTCTTCTTTTTTGATGAAAGCAAAGGTGCCTATTACCTTTTTATTGAATTCTGCCATTAGTATAAAACCTCCTTTGTCGAGAATTTCTGTTTGAGGATTGCTCAACACCAATTCATCTATTGGTTCTACAACAAAATACTTTTCTAACCACTCGATATTGAGGGATTTGAATAATGAGGCATCCTCTGAAGTATACTTTCTAAATGTTATTTCATCCATTTCCAGTCATCTCCTCTGGGCGAACCCATTGATCAAACTCTTCGGCAGTTAAGTAGCCAAGATCGAGACAGGCTTTTTTGAGTGTAGTTCCTTCCCGATGTGCTTTATTTGCAATTTCAGCAGCCTTGTAGTATCCTATTTTAGTGTTGAGCGCGGTTACCAACATAAGAGAATTTTGAACCAGTGCTTCTATGCGTTGGTGGTTGGGTTCTATACCTACTACACAGTGATCTGTAAAGCTGTAACAGGCGTCACCGATCAGTTGAGCAGATTGGATTAAGTTTGCAGCCATTACGGGTTTAAAGACATTCAATTCATAATGTCCTTGAGCACCTCCCACACTTACCGCTACATCATTTCCCATAACCTGTGCGCAAACCATGGTCATTGCTTCGCATTGTGTTGGATTGACTTTTCCGGGCATTATAGAACTCCCGGGTTCGTTAGCAGGAATGATGATCTCACCAATACCTGATCGAGGGCCTGAAGCCATTAATCGAATATCGTTTGCAATTTTATTTAAGGAGACAGCAACTTGTTTTAAGGCAGCGTGAGCACCTACAACAGCGTCATGCGCGGCAAGTGCTTCGAATTTATTTGGAGCACTGACAAAAGGCAAACAGGTAAACTCTGAAATATAAGCGGCTACTTTTTCTGAATAACCTTTGGGAGTGTTAATGCCCGTTCCTACGGCAGTACCACCAAGAGCAATTTCTGCAAGGTGATTTAGACTAAACT
>VMCW01000193.1 GCA_008081175.1 Flavobacteriaceae bacterium | reverse complement strand
CGGAGACTTTTGAAAAGAAAATTAGAGATCGGATTGTAAAGCCAACAATAGAAGGGATGAAGAAGGATGGAATTCCTTACAAGGGATTTATTTTTATCGGCCTTATAAAAGTTGGAGAAGACCCTAAGGTGATCGAATACAATGTTCGAATGGGCGATCCAGAAACAGAGGTGGTATTACCAAGAGTCCAAAACGATCTAGTAGAACTTTTTCAAGCAGTCAATGAAGGGTCTTTAAACACCGTTCAACTGGATATTTGTCAAGAGGCTGCCGCAACAGTGATGGCGGTTTCTAAAGGATATCCAGAAGCCTACCAAAAGGAAAAAACAATAACAGGCTTGGATCAGGTTATAATGATTTTCCACGCAGGGACAATCTTAAAAGATAATAAAGTCGTAACCTCAGGAGGGAGGGTGCTTGCTGTCACCTCATTTGGCAAAAACCACAATGAAGCGGTGCAGCGATCTTATGAAACGCTATCCAAAATAGAATTTGACGGGATTCGGTATCGAAAAGATATCGGATTCGATCTATAAAAAAGAATGTGCAGAGGGGTCTTTGTTTTCCTCGCCTCTTTCATCAAAAAGCTTGAGCTGTAGAATCCAATATACCATCGCGGAAAAACCGACAAGTAGAAAGAGCCAGTTAACTGTATTTGCTAAAACCCAACTACTCAACTCCAGTTCTCTCAAAGTACTGTAAGGGAGAAAAAGGACTTCCTCAAATAGCCACGCGATTCCTTCAAAAAAGTTTTTCATAAATAAGAGTTTACTTACCTTGCAAATTTAAGGGAAACCAAGATGTTAGCCAACCTTTTTCGCAAAACAAAAATCATTTCCCTCTCCCTTGGGGCGGTTTTAGTTTTTTTACTTTTTCTTTTTTATCACAATTCTACTGAAGGTCTTGTTCAAAACACATCAGGTGTGTTATGGGATGTGATACGAAACACAGCACTCCTCATTTTAGGATTGGCACTTTTGATTTTTTCAAACGAACGTTATCGACATCTAGAGGTCTATCCTATACACATGCTGGCTTTTGTCTTGATTCTTTTTTATCTTCCTTCAGGAGAAGTTCGTTTTAAGGGACTGCTTTTCCAATTTATTCTTGGTTTAGCTTGGCATTACAACAATAGGATCTTTCAATCCAAGGAGGTTTTGATGCCTTTGTTTAACCTTAGTTTACTTCTTTCTGCATTATGGGTTTTTGAACCCTTTGCTTTGGTTTTTTTTGTTAGTCCTTTGTTGTTGTTTTTGGATTCAAAGTTTAGGCAATTAAAAATATTTTTATGTTTTCTGATCCCTATTGGGATAACACTTCTCTGGGCGAGTACCCTATTTCACTTTTTAGAACTGCCCTTTGTAGTTAATGGCAGGATGTGGACCCGATATGACGAATGGATGCTCCCAAAAGAGAACACTTACTTATTAATAGGATTTTTGTTTTTAGTTTTTTTAAGAACGCTTAAGGGAATAAGGAGCAGAGAGTATAACTTTTACTCAGGGAGTCAAACATTTTTACTTCTTTGGCTTTTCTCGGGACTCTATTTGTCTTTTTATGGGGGTACTACAACACTCAACTCTTGGGAGTTGATTTTGTTTCCAGCGGTTTATTTCCTTGGACTCTATCTCAACAAGGAATCAGACAAAATGGGGACAATTGTGACCCTGCTATTGGTGGTGATAAAAGGGATAAGTCTGGTCTTGTGAGGAAATGACTACACGTCGTCATAGTCTACACTGATATGTTCTGATTTTGCAACAGCTTGACAGGTCAGAACAAGCCCCTCTGCGACCTCTTCATCCGTTAAAATTTGATTGGAAATCATCGACGCTTGACCGGAAGTAATCTTACCGATACAACTGCTGCACACGCCCCCTTGACAGGAGTAGGGTACATCCAGTTTTGCTTGAAGAGCAATGTCTAAGAGCGTTTTGTTTGGGACTAAATCCAACTTGTGTGTAACCTCATCACACGTTATTTGTAGTTCTCCTTTTTTTGCTGTATTTACAATGGCTTCTTTTGCACTACTTGTGGTGAACAGTTCAAAATGAATTTGATCTTGCCCTATTCCATTTTCCGAAAGAAATTGTTCAGAAAGACGAATCATGGGTTCGGGACCACATAAGAAATACTTTTTAGGAACTGTATTGGTTTGATTTAATGCGTATTTTAAAAGGGAAGCATCAATTCTTCCAAAATGAGCTCCTTCTACTGTTGCCTCTGAAAAGACCCAATGAATTTTTATCTGTTTAGGGTGTTCTTTTTCTAGCTGCCTTAATGTTTCATAAAACATCGTTTTTTCAGGAGATTTATTTCCATAGACCAACACGATAGGTGTTTTAGAGTCTTGATGAATCGCCGATTTTATTATCGAAAGGATAGGGGTAATTCCACTTCCTGCAGCTACAGCCATAAGAGGAGTACTTTTTTCAGTATCAAGAGTAAAACGTCCCTCTGGAAGGCCTACTTTTAAAGTTTCACCGACACTTAGCTTTTGATTGGCATAGGTAGAAAAAAGACCTTGAGACACCTCTTTGATTCCCACTTGCAACAAACCACTGTGAGGGGAAGAACAAAGGGAGTAAGAGCGACGTACTGTTTCCCCGTTAATCGTGGTTTCTAAGCTAACATATTGTCCAGGAAGATATTGAAAGGACCCTTTAACTGATTCAGGCACATCAAAGGTTAGGACTACAGACTCTTCTGTAAGACGTTCTACTGCTTTGACTTGTAATAGGTGAGTTTTAGACATCGCTTTTTTTTGGCAAATGTAGAAAAATGATTACTATTGAAAAGGGCTATATATTCAAAACCACCTATGGTTTTGGAATTATAAATTAGAAACTCTGCCTCCCTTGGTTTTATAAATATGGTGTGAGCAACACACTAAATTGATTGTTTAAGAGTTATTAGAGGACAAGAAATAAAGATGTTTTATAGGAGACCAGCATTTTGGCTTAATATTTTAACGGCCCTTTTTTTGTCTTCTTGTAGTACAACAAAAAAAGGAATTTTAAACAGGGAATACCACACACTGACCACAAAATTCAATGTGTTATTCAATGCAAAAGAGGCCTTTGAAGTGGGGGAGTCTATTTTAGAAGAGGCTTTTGAAGACAACTTTTTTGAGCTTCTTCCCGTAGAGCCAATTAATTTGAGAGGGGAAAACATTGATGAGCCAACACTTGTACCTGGTTTTGATCGTGCTGAGGAAAAAGCAGTTAAGGCCATTCAAAAACATTCAATAAACCTAAATAATGAGCAGTACAACCGAAAAATGGACGAGGCGTACTTGCTTCTTGGAAAAGCAAGATACTTTGATCGACGTTTTTTCCCAGCTCTAGAAGCGTTTAACTTTCTTTTAAAAAGTGGAGCAGATCAAGCGGTTTTTACAGAAGGGAAGATTTGGAGAGAAAAAACAAATATTCGGCTTAGAAATGTGGAATTAGCAATTGACAACCTAGGGCCATTAGCTCGAGCGTTAAAAGCTAAGAACAAATACTATCCACTAGCCAACGCTACCCTAGCTCAGGCCTTCACCAATTTAAAAGCACTAGATTCTGCCGTCTTTTATATAAAAAGAGCTGCTCTAGAAGAACCTAAAAGAAAAAATAAGTCACGTTACCTCTACATCACAGGACAGCTTTTTGAACAATTAGGAAAGAGGGATTCTGCCCAATGGGCTTACAAACAAATTGTGGAACTTAAACGAAAAGGGCCACGTAAGTTTCTTGTTCACTCCTTGATCAAAGAAAATGAACTAGACACAACTATTACCTTAGAAAAACGGGAAGCTTTTTTGAAAAAAATGTTAAATAACTATGAAAACAGCGACCACTTTCACACACTGGAACGAGCATTTGCATTATTGTATTTAAAAGAGCATCAAGACAGTTTAGCATTGCTTCATTTTAACCGTTCGCTTGAATCGCCCTCCCTTGATTCGTATACTCAAATTGAAAACTATCAAAATCTTGCAGACTATTACTTCCAGCAAGGGAACTATCTTGAGTCTGGAAATTATTTAGACAAAACCTTACCTCTTTACGACCTCAAATCAAGAGCCTACCAAAAAATTCAAAGAAAGAGAGACAATCTAGAGGAAGTAATTTTCTATGAAAAAAAGGCTTCTCAAACGGATAGTATCTTAAAGTTACTGGCAATGACAAAAAGCGAGCAACTGGCTTTTTTTGAAGATTACATCAATAAAAAACAGGAACAGGAAGTAGCAAAAGCAGAACAAGAAAATCAGCAAAAAAGGTTTCAATTCTCAAGCCGGTCAAAAACCTCTTTTTATTTTTACAATCAAAATCAACTTCTTACAGGAAAACAAGCGTATTTAGCCAATTGGGGTAACAGACCAAACGTGGATAATTGGAGAAGCGCCTCTTCAATTTTAACGCTATCAAAGACAGCAACTTCTGCTGAAAATCAAAGAACAACCTCTATTCTAATTCAAGAAACACCAGAAAGTTTTGTAGCGACACTGCCTAAAACAAAGAAAGAAAGAGATAGTTTGTTATTAATCACTCAAAACGCTTACCTTCAACTGGGAATGATTTATAAAGAAAAATTCAATGATTTTTCTTTAGGAGAAAAACGCTTAGAAAGGGTACTCCTTTCAAACCCACCAGAAGGAATTGCTGTACAAGCGCTGTATCATCTTTATAAAATCAATGAAAAAAGCGCCCCCATGAAAGCGGAAACCTTCAAAAATGAAATTATTGAAAAGCACCCAAAAACAGCTTTTGCTCAAATACTTTCAAACCCAGAAAACATTGAAAACACCGAAATCACCACACCAGAAAAGCGGTATTCAAAAGTGTTAACCTTATTTGAACAGCAAAAATTTCAGGAAACCTTAAAAGAGATAGAATTGTTAGCGGTACTGCTGAGTGGAACCCAAATGGAGCCCAAAATTAGCTTGCTTAAAGCACATACACTAGGCCGACTTAAAGGAGTAAAAGCATGGAAAGAGGCTTTAAATGAAGTCGCAGTAAACTACAGCGCTGTAGAAGAAGGAATTGAAGCAAAAAAAATAGTAGAGCGTATAACTGCCCTAAACGAGCTTGAGGAAACAGGAACGATCTATAAAAATTACAAATGGATTTTTCCCTTTAAAAGTGATCAAAAGGAAAATGCAGAAAACTTTATTAGTAGCTTTAAAGAAGAACTCAAAAAGCACAATAATTTCTGGGATCTGAGTTTAGACACCTACAACTCGGACTATTATTTTGTTGTGGTTCATGGGATTCGAGACCCTAAAGAAATTGAACAATGGAAGACGACAGAGCGACAAACGGTTTTTGGACTGAACAACATGGAGAATTTTGTAACTTTGGCTTCCCAATACCGCGATTACATAAAAAATAAAACCTGGTTAAATAAATCAAAATGAAAGGAACAGACACGAATGGTCAATACAGCAAAATTGACTTCAAAACAAATTTAACAGGAACGATCAAATCAGATACCGACATTCGGATTGATGGTAATGTAGAGGGAGAAGTAGTAACTACAGGAAAACTCATACTGGGAAAACAGGCTCATGTAAAGGGGAAAGTGTTGTGTGGTCACGCAGATATTGAAGGATATTTCAACGGAGAATTGACCGTCTCTGGGACATTGAGCCTAAAATCAGCCTCTACAGTAGAAGGAAAGGTACATATTCAGAAACTCATAGTAGAGTCTGGAGCTGTTTTCAATGCTCATTGTTCTATGCATTCTGAAGAAGACGGAATCAAAAAGCTAAAGCACAACAATGAAAAAGCAGGAGAAAAAGCCGAACAGGTGGCTAACGTTCTCTAGCCTTGCTTTTCAAATCGGTTTGATTGTATGGGGTAGTGTCCGAATAGGACAATTCCTAGAAGAAAGGTTTTCTTCAACAAAAGTGCCCTATGTTTTTATTTTGACTGCCTTTGGAATGCTTGCAACCTTGTGGATGATATACAAGCAAAGCAAAAAATTTTGGTAGTTTGAAAATCACCTACCTACTTATGAAAAAAAACATTGGCTACCTCCTTATTTTTCTAATAACATTGGGAGTATCACTACAAGTACACCTCAATGCTCTTCCAGAGTATAAGTATTTTTTGTTTCAGAGTTATGCGATCAATGCAGTCTTGGCCTTGGTTGCCTTGTTGCTTCTTGGCTATGGTATGCAAAAGAAAAAAAACAACCTTTCTCTCTTGTATTTAACTACAGTAGCGCTCAAATTAGCAGTATACTTTTTATTTTTTCACCCTCAGTTTCAACTCGATGGGATGCTTTCAAGAAAAGAGTTTTTTGTTTTTTTCATCCCATATGCAATAGGTCTTTTTTCCGAAGTTGTCCTTTTAGCAAGAAGGTTTTGATTCACATAAAAACAGTATAAATAATACAGAAAGACAACAGTAAAAACAAAGAGGTTCAAAAAAGCCATCAATTGTTTCTTTTTTTATACTAAAACCTTACATTTGCAGCGCAAAAAAACACTATTCACACTATAGTTCAATGCTGTCGATGATAAAAAAAATAAACGCTTCTTTTTTCTTATTTCTTGCATTATTTTTTGCGGCCAATTTTTCACAAGCAAAAGAGACGGAATCTTCGGGAGATTTAAAAACCGAAATCAAACAATACATTTCGCATCACCTTGAGGACGCATATGACTTTAGCTTGTTTTCCTACACGGATCAAGCAGGGGAACACGTTTACATAGGAATTCCACTTCCAGTTATATTGTGGGACAATGGGCTTCAAATTTTTTCCTCATCGAAATTACACCACGGGGAAAGTGTTGCTCATGTAGGCTCAAATTATTACAAACTTGAGCACGGAAAAATTTATAAAACAGATGCTGAAGGGACAATAAATTACGACGAAAGCAATCATGCTACTAATGTTGCCCCGCTAGATTTTTCTATTACCAAAGGAGTAGTAAGTATGCTCCTCATAGCGGTTTTGATGTTTTTTCTCTTCACCAATTTAGCAAAATCATATACCAAAACTGGAGGATTGCCTGCTGGTGTGGGACGCCTCTTCGAGCCTATAGTATTGTACATAAGAGATGACATTGCTCGGCCCAATATTGGAGAGAAGAAATATGGAAAATACATGAACTTCCTGTTGACGATTTTCTTTTTCATTTGGTTTTTGAATTTATTGGGGCTTACTCCCCTTGGAGTAAATGTAACTGGAAACATTGCGGTCACTTTTGGGTTGGCGTTATTGACCTTTGTCATAACAAACTTTACAGGCACCAAAGACTATTGGCTTCACATTTTTGATCCTCTTGGAGGATCAATGAAGTGGTACGCTAAGATTCCTTTGTATATCATTTTGATCCCCATCGAAGTTTTAGGGATATTCATTAAACCCTTTTCTCTACTCATTCGATTGTATGCCAACATGCAAGCTGGACATATCGTATTGATGAGCTTAATCGGTTTGATGTTTATTTTCAAAAGTTGGTTAGGAAGTCCGTTGTCTTTTGGACTGGCTTTTGCAATATCAATTATAGAATTATTAGTTGCCTTGTTACAGGCGTATATATTTACGATGCTTTCTGCACTTTATTTTGGCTTTGCCGCTGAAGAGCATGAACATCATTAACAAAAAACACAATATTGTGTCAAAAAAAGAGTGTTTAATTTTAAATTTTAGAATATGGAAATTCCAGTAATGGTAGGTGCCGGTTTAGTAGTAATCGGTGTTGGTATGGGTATCGGTAGAATCGGTGGTTCTGCAATGGAGGCAATTGGTCGTCAACCCGATGCTTATGGTAAAATTCAAACAGCGATGTTGATTGCTGCTGCCCTAGTAGAAGGGATTGGGTTTGCTGCATTATTTGCGGTATAATCAAAAGGCTTTTTAACCTTAGGTTTAAAAGATGGAAAAATTAATAAGTGAATTTTCATTAGGTCTGTTTTTTTGGCAGTCTGCCATATTTATTGGCTTATTGTTCTTGCTGAAAAAGTTTGCTTGGAAGCCAATTCTTTCAGCCGTCAATGAACGAGAAAGCTCAATCAAGGATGCGCTTGAGGCAGCAAAAGAAGCACGTGCCGAAATGGAAAGCTTACAGTCTGACAACCAACGCATCTTAAAAGAAGCTCGTGCAGAAAAAGAAGCACTTCTCAAAGAAGCGAGAAACACTAAGGCAGAAATAATTGCCTCGGCCAAAGAAGAAGCCCAACAAGAAGCCCAAAAAATTCTGAGCCAAGCACAGGCAGCTATTCAAAACGAAAAGCGTGCAGCAATAAATGAATTGAAGGAACAAGTGGGGTCTATTGCACTTGATATTGCCGAAAAGGTGTTGAAAAATGAACTCGAGCATAAAGACAAACAAATGCAATTGGTCAATCAATTGTTGGAGGATACAGATTTAGAATAAATGAAAGGAACACGTGCAGCACATCGTTATGCAAAAGCAATACTTGCGTATGCTCAGGAGAACAATTCTGCTGCAGTAGTCGCCCAAGACATGCTTTTAGTTACAGATTTGCTCAATAAAAGTGAAGCGTTACAAACAGCTTTGGACAATCCTCTTTTGGTAGTGGATAAAAAGCGCGATGCGGTACATGCACTTTTTCCTAAAGCCTGTGATTCTACAACAAAATTGTTTGCGCTATTGGCAGAGAACAACCGATTGTCTTTGTTGGGAGTAGTAGCAACTCACTATACAAAGCTATATGCTGAAGCTCAGGGTGAAATTGTAGCAGTAGTAACCTCTGCGGTTCCTCTTACACCAGAGCTTGAAAAGAAGGTTTTTGAGAAGGCAAAAGCATTTTCAAAACACAAAATTCAAATAGAAAATAAAGTTGATCCCAAACTGTTGGGCGGGTTTATTTTAAAGATTGGCGATTTGCAATACGACGCTAGTGTTGCACATCAACTTAAGGCAATCAAAACAAGAATAACAAAAACGAATTCGATCTAAAGAAAAACGATCATGGCAGATGTAAACCCAGCTGAAGTTTCAGCGATATTAAAAAATCAATTGGCCGGTTTTAGTTCGGCTTCCTCATTAGATGAAGTAGGAACCGTTCTAGAAGTAGGAGATGGTATTGCTCGCGTATTTGGTCTTTCCAATGCTCAATATGGAGAACTTGTTTCCTTTGAAGAGGGCTTGGAAGGAATGGTACTCAATCTTGAAGAAGACCATGTGGGTGTAGTTCTACTAGGTCCATCTAAAGGGGTAAAAGAAGGAGATACTGTAAAAAGAACACAACGGATTGCTTCTATCAATGTTGGCGAGGGTGTTATAGGCAGGGTTCTCAACACACTTGGTAAACCAATTGATGGCAAAGGAGCAATAGAAGGAGACCTTTTTGAAATGCCATTAGAGCGAAAAGCTCCTGGAGTAGTATTTCGTCAGCCCGTGAACGAGCCTTTACAAACAGGTATTAAATCAATAGACGCCATGATCCCTGTAGGCCGAGGTCAACGAGAGCTTGTTATCGGTGATAGACAAACAGGAAAAACAACAGTATGTATTGATACCATACTTAATCAAAAAGAATTTTACGATGCCGGAGAACCGGTGTTTTGTGTCTATGTTGCTATTGGACAAAAAGCTTCTACTGTAGCTGGAATTGCTAAAACCTTGGAAGACAAAGGAGCAATGGCTTATACAACTATTGTTGCCGCCAATGCTTCCGATCCAGCACCCATGCAAGTTTATGCTCCTTTTGCTGGAGCGGCGATAGGCGAGTATTTTAGAGATACAGGTAGACCCGCACTTATCATCTATGATGACTTATCAAAGCAAGCAGTTGCATACCGTGAGGTCTCTTTGTTACTTCGTCGCCCTCCAGGACGTGAAGCTTATCCTGGAGATGTCTTCTACTTACACTCACGCTTGTTAGAACGTGCAGCAAAAGTGATCTCTGATGACAGCATTGCAAAAGAAATGAACGACCTTCCCGATTCTTTAAAAGAGATAGTAAAAGGAGGGGGCTCTTTAACAGCTCTTCCGATTATTGAAACACAAGCGGGAGACGTTTCTGCCTACATTCCTACCAATGTGATTTCCATTACAGACGGACAGATTTTCTTGGAGTCCGATTTATTTAACTCTGGTGTTCGTCCAGCTATTAACGTAGGGATCTCCGTATCTCGCGTAGGGGGATCTGCACAGATTAAGTCCATGAAAAAGGTTGCAGGAACATTAAAACTAGACCAAGCGCAGTTCCGTGAATTAGAAGCTTTTGCTAAATTCGGATCTGACTTAGATGCTGCTACTTTAAATGTGATTGAAAAAGGAAAGCGAAACGTAGAAATCCTAAAGCAGGCACAAAACGATCCTTTTACAGTGGAAGAGCAAGTAGCCATAATTTATGCAGGGTCCAAGAACTTACTACGCTCTGTTCCTGTAGAAAGCGTGAAAGCGTATGAGCAAGCTTATTTGGAAACATTGCGTAAAAAACACAAAAAGACCTTAGCGGAGCTGAAGGCAGGGAAACTCACAGACGAGGTGTTGGATACCTTAAACACTGTTGCAAAAGAAACAGCTGCTCAATTCGAATAAACTATGGCCAACCTCAAGGAAATACGGAATAGAATTGCATCGGTCTCTTCGACCATGCAAATTACCAGTGCGATGAAAATGGTATCGGCAGCCAAGCTAAAAAAAGCTCAAGATGCCATCACAGCTATGCGCCCGTATGCAAGTACCTTGACCGAGTTGATCCAAAACCTCAGTGGAGCATTGGACAGCGACACACAAAACCCCTACACAGAGGTTCGTGAAAGCCAGTCGGTACTCATCGTTTCCATTACTTCCAATAGAGGTCTTTGCGGCGCTTTTAATGCCAACATCATTAAAAAGACACGGCAATTGATGGGGGAAACCTACTCCAATCAAAAAGTTACTCTTCTTACCATTGGCAAAAAGGGATCTGAACTTTTGGGAAAAACAGGGCAAGTAGTGGCTTCTCATGATTCCCTTTTTGACGAGCTTACTTATGAAAACGCAGGAGCTGTAGCGCAATTCATTATGGATCAGTTTCAAGAGAAGACTTATGACGAAGTAGTTTTAGTATACAACCGTTTTAAAAATGCAGCCACTCAAATTGTAGAAGTAGAACCTTTCCTTCCCATAGTGTCTGACCCCTCTTCTGAAAATACAGCAACTACAGAATACCTTTTTGAGCCAAGCCAAGCAGAGATCGTGAATGACTTATTGCCGAAGTCTTTAAAAATGCAATTTTATAAAGCCATTCGTGATTCTTTTGCCAGTGAACATGGAGCGAGAATGACCGCTATGCATAAGGCCACAGATAATGCTACTGAATTGAGAGATCAATTAAAGCTTACTTACAATAAGGCCCGTCAAGCAGCGATTACAAATGAAATCCTAGAGATTGTAGGCGGAGCAGAAGCATTGAAAAGCTAAATATTCTTCACAACTATTTTAGTATAGCAGGCTTTACATAAAAAAGCTAATTAAGGTTTACTTATGTAGAATTTTATTAGGTTGGCAGCCGTATTGGAGAGCAATATTTCAGCGTTTTCCATGGAGTCTTTTAAAGATAAGGGGCCGTTTTGAATACTAAAAACACCAGCAAAGCCAGCGTTGAAAAAAGCATCCATTGGACCCTCAAGAGCTCCAGCGATCCCGACGACAGGAATATTGTGCTTTTTACCAAGATGCGCCACACTACCGGTTAACTTTCCCTGAAGGGATTGGCCATCCATTTTGCCTTCAGCAGTAATAATTAAATCGGATTGTTTGATCTGTTTTTCTAAGCCTATCATTTCTGATAAAAGAGAAAAACCGGATTGTAGAGTAGCATTAAAAAACCCATACATTCCCGCTGCTGTTCCCCCAGCAGCTCCTCCTCCTTCTAGGGTAGTTATTTGACGGCCAAAGTGATGATGAATAACTGTTGCAAACTGTGAAAGAGCACGATCTAATTGTACTACATCCGAAGCGCTTGCTCCTTTTTGTGGACCATAAACAGAGGCAGCGCCTGAGGGTCCAAGCAAAGGATTGTCAACGTCACAAGCAACCTTCCAATAAATACCATCTAAGCCCTTTGGTAGAATTATGGAGGAAAGATTCTTTAGAGCGAGTCCCCCTCGCTCTAAATAAGCTCCTTTGTGATCCAATAAAACACCCCCTAAAGCTTCGAAAAGACCTGCCCCCCCATCCGTGGTAGCACTTCCCCCAAGACCAAGGGTGATTGTATTACACCCCCTTGCTATAGCATCTTTTATTTGTAAGCCGGTTCCATAAGTAGAGGCATTTAAAGCATCTCTTTTTTCAGGTGCAATTTGGGCTAATCCCGAGGCTTGTGACAACTCGATCCAGGCGCTTTTTTGATCTTCAAAAAGAAAATAAGGGGCATTTATTTTTTCACCTAAAGCATTTTCTGTTTGACAAGAAACCAATACACCTTGGGCTTGCTTTTTCAATACCTCAAGGGCACCTTCTCCCCCATCAGAAAAAGGAATTTGGTTGATCACCGCTTCGGGAAGTACTTTATGAACACCCATATAAAGGGCTCTTGCCACTTCTGTAGCAGTTAAACTTTCTTTAAAAGAATCAGGAATGATTAGAATTTGCATACTCCTTTTCTCAGATTACTAAATAGATCTTGTAACTATAAGACTTCATTTTAAAAATACTAAAATCAAAGGGAGAGGAGCCAAATTCTTTAAATAATGTTCTCAATAGAAACAACATGAGGCTCCAATAACACTTTAACATTCTATTGATCACAAAACAAAGGGTTTACTATTAAAAAAAGTATATTAGTATGCTATTAAAGAAATAAAGATGAAAAAGCCTCATTTTTTAATTTTACTGGGCCTATTGTTTTCACTTTTCTTCGTGAGCTGCCAAAAAGAGGATGCAACTGTTGATGAAAAAAACACTGCCGAAGAAGAAAAGGAAGAAGAAATCACAGATCCTTTTTACGCTGTACTGGATGAAGACTCTACTTTGGAAGAATACTGGGAGCTGTTCGTTGCTGATGCAATACGCTCGGGCAAACCCGATCCTGGAGCCGGGAGGATTGTAACCGTATTTTTTGGTACAGAGCCAGATTTTGCCTCAGGAGTAACAGCAGATCATGCCGGAAGAGCGTACAACATATGTGACGATGCAACAGTTAGTTTTGAAATCATTAAATCGTACTGGGAAGACTACTCCATCGTTCAACGTTTGTACACCTTTTATCATGAAGCAGGACATGCACGGTATAAGTACAGACATCCATGTGAATTTTACGAATGTACTTCTGCACCAGAAGATTATCCTATCATGTGGCTTTCTGTTTTACCCGGGAACACACCTATGGAGGACTTCATAAAAGACAAAGAGAATTTTTTCAAACGCAATTGGGACGGTATCCGCTATTTTAATTGTACAGACGGATAAGAAGGAAGAGATGCGCCTATAATAGCTTTGTGCTTTTAAAGCAAATAGTCTTTATTGAACAAAGCTTACTAATACATACTAATGGAACAGTTCTTTGTTGATTACCTAAACCCCTTATCTCTTATCCTTTTACTTACAGGAGGGATTTATTTTATAGCGGGATGGATACAAGAGAAGTATCCTCCAAAAAGCATAAATTCTATTTATGGATACAGAACAAAAGCCTCAATGCGCAATCCAGAGGTGTGGAAATTTGCACAGGAAGTTTCTTCCAAAAAAATGAAAAGAGATGGATTGTATTTGATCGTCTTAGGACTGCTACTTTCTTTTTTTGATTTAAAAGGCCAGGTTTATTTATGGATAGGGATTGCCCTATCTGTTTGGGCACCTCTCTGGATGTTAATTTCTGTAGAAAAACAGATAAAAAAACACTTTCCTAATAAGGAAAACTAGTTAACAAAAATGGGGAAAGAAACGGTAAATCACCATAATTAAGAGGACTGTTTTTGTACATTTAATATCTACAAAACCAAGCCAGATGATAGAAGTTTCTGTACAAAATGAGAGTTCGTTTGAGCTCCCTACTTATGCGACAAAAGCAGCTGCTGGGGTGGACTTAAAAGCGGTACTCGAAGACCCGATTGTCCTAGAACCCCTAGAGCGAAAAATTATAGGCACAGGGCTAAAAATAGCACTTCCCGAGGGCTATGAAGCTCAAGTGCGTCCTCGAAGCGGATTGGCAGCAAAACAAGGGATTTCAGTTTTGAATGCCCCTGGAACAATAGATGCAGATTATCGTGGAGAAATAGGGGTCATTTTGGTCAACCTTTCCAACAAAGCTGTAACCATCCAACCTGGGGATCGAATAGCACAGTTGGTTTTTGCCAAATTTGAACAAGTACAATGGAAAAGTACAGAAAAGCTCAGCACGACAGAGCGCGGAACAGGAGGATTTGGTAGTACTGGAAAAAAATAAATATGAAAATTATTGTACCCATGGCAGGAAGGGGTTCACGATTACGACCTCACAGTCTAACCACTCCAAAACCTTTGATCAGTGTTGCAGGTGCTCCCATTGTTCACCAACTCGTTCACGAGATAGCAAAGGTTGTCGAGTCACCCATTACCGACATTGGATTTGTCATAGGCGATCCAGCCTTTTTTGGCGATGAGGTTGAATCGTCACTTAAAGAGCTTGCCCTTTCACTGGGAGCAAAGCCGCATATTTTTAGGCAAGATCAACCTTTGGGAACAGGGCATGCAATCATGAGCGCAGCACCTTTACTGGAGGGACCTACTGTTGTAGCCTATGCAGACACCCTCATTCGTGCAAAGCTAAACCTGGACCCAAGCGCAGACGCGGTCATATGGGTCAAACAAGTAGAAGATCCTGCGGCCTTTGGAGTTGTTGAGTTAAATAGCGCAAATGAAATCGTAAATTTAGTAGAGAAGCCAAAGAAGTTTGTTTCTGATTTAGCTGCAATAGGGATCTATTATTTTAGGGCGATAGAACAACTCAAAGAAGCTCTTACAAAAGTTGTGTCTCAAGAGCTTAAAAAAGGGCAGGAGTACCAAATCAATCAAGGGATTTTGCTTCTAATTGAACAAGGCGCAATCGTTAAACCGGGAGAAGTAGACGTGTGGATGGATTGTGGAAACCCTCAAATTACACTCCAAACCAATACTGAAATGCTATCGATCAAAGAAGCAGAAGGGGCAATGCTTCAAGAGGCCTCTGCTATTTTGAATAACAGTACTATCATTTCCCCCTGTTTCATTGGGAAAAATGTAACCATTACCAACAGCACTGTGGGCCCTGGGGTTTCTGTTGGTCCTGGGACCAAAATAGAAAATTGTCAATTGAAACACAGCCTAATTGGAAACAATTGTTCTTTAGAAAACCTTAATTTAGAGCAAGCAATGATTGGAAACGAAGTTCGTTATAGAGGAAACCCTACCTTTGTAAGTATAGGGGATTACTCCCAACTTGAATAAAAATGAAAAGCTTTTCAATTCCGTTTTTGAATCTAGTAATTAGCCTTGTTTTTTTAGGCTGTAAAAGTGTAGCTGTACTGCCCACAAATACGCCTGTAAAAAATGTGGACATCGAAGCTTTGGCCCTCAAAATAAAAAGCAATTATCCAAAAGTTAATAAAGTAAGGTCTAGAATAAAAGCAACCTACAATGACGGTGCTCGCGAGCAACAGTTAGTGATTCAATTTCGAATGGAGGAAAAAAAGAAACTTTGGCTCAGTGCTACTATGTTGATCCCTATCGCTAAATTGATGATCACTCCTCAAGAAGTTTCCTTTTATGAAAAGTTTCAAAAGACATTTTTTCAAGGCAATTTCGATCTAATCAATACTCCATACAATACCGATTTTGATTATTCTGATATTGAAAACCTCTTTCTGGGAAAACCTTTTTTAGACCCTAGTGAGGGGCGTTGGAAACAAATTTCAAACCCCCAATACTACATTCTAATCCCTCAAGGAAATCGCACTGGGTTAACACCTACGTTGTTTTTTGATCCGGTGAGCTTTCTATTGAAGGAACAGCGCTTTATTCTTCCTGGGACCTCGTATAATTTGACCATTAAATATTTAAGGCACATTAAAATTGATGGTGTTTCACTTCCCAGTTTAATTGAAATTACACTCTTTGATGGAACTGTTTCTCAGCGGTTAGAATTGGAATTTTCTCGTACAGATTTTACGGAGGGCTTGACCTTTCCTTTTGAAATTCCGCAAGGCTATTCGAAAATTGAGTTTTAGATGAAAAAGGCCGGAAGGTACTTGCTGTTTTTTTTGTGGATGGGTCTCAGCAGCGGTCTTGCTCAAGAAAGCACTTCACAACAAAAGGAATTAGAAGCTCAGCGACAGCAGTTAAAAAATGAGATCAAACAGATCAATAGGCTCTTATTTTCAAATACCAAAACGAGAAAAAACGCTCTTACGGCAGCGGAGGATCTTCAAGTAAAGTTAAATGTTCGTTCGGAATTAATTAAAGTAACCAACCAGCAGGCAAATCTTCTTACTAGAAGAATCAGCGTAAACGAAAGAAATATAGCAGCACAAAGAAAAGAGCTGGAAGAGCTGAAAGAAGAATACGCAAAAATGATTCAAAAGTCCTACGCGAGTAAATCCTTACAAAACCGATTGATGTTTTTATTTTCCTCAGAGAATTTTTTGCAAGCCTATAAGCGACTACAATACCTAAAACAGTACGCCCGTTTCAGAAGAAAACAAGGACAAGAAATTGCCCAAAAAACAAAGCTATTACAACAGCTCAATCAGACGTTAATAGACGAAAAAGCCGCTAAACTAGTCCTGATAGAAGAAAATAGAGAAGTACAAGCTTCACTCCAAAAAGAACAGCTAGAGCAGCAAGAATTAATTAAATCTTTAAAGCAAAAAGAACGCTCGCTTGCAGCTCAAATAGAAAAAAAGGAAAAGCAACGTAGAGTAATCGACAAGGAAATTGACCGTTTAATTCGAGAAGCCATAGCAGCTTCGAATAAAGCTGCAGGAAAAAAAGGGTCAACAACCTTTGAATTGACACCAGAGGCAAAACTGATTGCTACAAACTTTCAGGCCAATAAGGGGAGGTTGCCCTGGCCGTTGGAAAAGGGAATCGTAATACAGGGGTTTGGTAGACAAAGGCATCCCGTTGTAAAGACAACGACAATACAAAGCAATGGAGTGGTATTAGCCACAGAACCCGCAGCACAGGTACGGGCTGTTTTCGAAGGGGAGGTGATGTCAGTCATTGTAATAAAAGGAAGTAATCCTTCTGTTCTAATAAGGCATGGAAATTTCATTACTCTGTATTCCAACCTAGGGAAACTTTACGTCAAAAAGGGAGATCAAGTGAAAGCAAAACAACCTATAGGGGAGGTGTTTACAAACCAGCAAACAGGAAAAACCCAAATTCAATTTGGAATATTTAATAATGTAAAAGCGCTGAATCCGAAAGACTGGATTTATCAAATGTAATTTAGCGCTCCTCGAGATACCAAGCTTCTTCCTCTAGGGTATACTTTAAAAAGTAGAGCATACTAATGGCTTCTTTTTTAGTTTCGTATCTACCATAAGCCACACGGTATAAACCTGTAGAATTGGATTGAGCAAAGGCGGCAGGATATCCTTCTGCTTTCAATGATTCGATCTTTTTTTCCGCATTTTCTAAGGAGCGAAAAGAACCCGCAATTACACTGTATAAGGCTTTATCTAGCAAGGGAGCCTCTTGGGGTTTTGCAGTAGCAGCAACTTCTATTGTAGGCAAGTTTCCAAGGTCAAAAGTTGCTTCTTGAACCTTTTCTTCTATTTTAACTTGAGCCTTTTCTTGCTCAACAATTCGTTGTTCTGTGACATAGCGATCACCAAAAAAGTAAGAAGCTCCAAGAAGGGCAATTCCTATAACTCCAATAGCTGCGTAACGAAATAGAGGAGTCTTTTTTTCGTTATTTTCCTTTTCTGGGGTAAACATTAAATCGTTTTTATTGGTTTCTTTCATGATGTGGATGGGTTTTGAGATAGGGGTTGTTTGTGATAGCGGACTGCGTTCAAAACTTTTTAATCCAAACGAGGTGAGGTCAAAATTTATTTTTCCCCAAGGGGTAAATTCTATTTTACGAGCTGCGTTCAATCGAATTTCTCCTACACCAGGAAAACGCAAGATTTGAGTTTGCAATCTTTTTTTCCAACTGCTCACTTCTTTCTCAATCAAGCGAAGTGCATTTTCATAGGAGATCTCTTCTTTCTGTGCAATATAATGCGCAAGAACCCCGTCATTTGCAACAAGCAGTTGATTGAAAGTTAATTCTTTACTAGGAGGATAAAACGATCCATTAGGGGTAACTTTTGCCCGGTAGGAGCGTGTTAAAAATGCACCAAATTGTGGAATGGTTACACATTCGTATTGGTACAGTAATTCTTGAATAAAACGGGTCAGTTGCATTAGATCAAAAATAATAAAATAATGCTATAAAAAGTAAAACCCCAAAAAAGAACCTTTGTTATCTTAGTAAACCAAATCTTTAACTATGTCAGAACTCGAAGCTTTACTGCTTCTTGAAAACCTACAGGGGATAGGCTGGAACCGAAGCCACAAACTCCTTACGCATTTCGGTAGTGCCACAGCCATTTTTAAAGCCAAACCCAAAGAGTGGAGAACCGTTGCAGGTTTAGGGGAAGCAATATGTTATGAACTAGCAAACTGGGAAAAGTACCGGTCCCTTGTAGCACAGCAAGTGGAAATGTTAGACAGATATGCAGTTGCTTTTTTGGTTTATGGAAGCACGAACTATCCTTTGCCTTTAAGCTATTGTCCTGACGCACCTTTGCTTCTTTTTTATCAAGGAATACCCCAGTTCAAAAAACGCAAAATAATTAGTATTGTAGGAACCCGTCAAAACACCCCACATGGGAGGGCTTTTTGCGAACAATTGGTGGAAGTTTTATCCCCTTATAATCCAATCATCTGTTCCGGTTTAGCAAGGGGGATTGATCGTATCGCTCATCAATCAGCATTGCATCACGGACTTGAAACAGTTGCTTGTCTTGCGCACGGATTGGATCAACTTTACCCACCCAACCATCAGAAACTTTCAAATTCAATAAAGAAAAGGGGGGCTATAGTTACGGATTTCTTACCCGAAGCGACATTTCGAAAAACCAATTTTCCAAGAAGGAATCGGTTGATAGCCGGGATGGCACATGCTACAGTAGTAATAGAATCTGGTCTTAAAGTAGGAAGTATGAATACGGCAAATTTAGCACACCAGTACGGGCGAGAGCTTTTTGCCGTACCAGGACGGTATTCCGATTATAAAAGCAAAGGATGTCATCATCTGATCGTGGAACAAAAAGCACAGTTGCTTTCAGATCCCAAACAGCTTTTAGATGCGTTGGGGTGGGAAAATCAAGAACAACAAAAAACAGTTCAGAAAGCACTCTTTGTAGAACTGACACCTAAGGAAAAAAGGGTAGTAAATGAGCTAAAAGCCCACTCTAAAATTCATTTGGATGGACTTGCTTTACAAACACAACAAAAAATAAGTACGACTGCCGCCTTGCTGTTGCAACTCGAAATGAAAGGAGTTGTACGTGCTCTTCCAGGAAAGTATTATGAACTGATCTAATATCCGATACGATCTCGGACTCTTAACAAGACTTCTTGTGCTACTTTGCGAGCCTTTTCTGCTCCTTTCGCAAGCGCGATATAAACTTCTTCTGGTTGTTTGTGGAAATAATCGTACTGCTCTCGTTCCTTAGAGAAACGTTCTAAAATTAATTCAAAAAGTTGTTGTTTTGCATGACCATAGCCCATTCCTCCAGCAAGGTATTGAGAACGTAGTGCCTGAACAGATGAGGCAGGAGCAAGTAAAGCGTATAAGGCATAAACGTTACATTTGTCTGGGTCTTTTGGCTCTTCTAAAGGAGTACTGTCTGTCTGTATACCCATCACCTGTTTTCTAAGTTGTTTTTCGGGAAGAAAAACATTAATGGTGTTGTTTTTAGACTTACTCATTTTTTGACCATCGGTACCCGGGATGAATTGGGTGTCTTCCTGAATTTTGGCCTTGGGGATTACAAAAGTTTCTCCCATCTGATGGTTGAAACGAGAGGCAACATCCCTTGTAATTTCAAGGTGTTGCAATTGATCTTTTCCAACGGGGACAATTTCTGCATCATACAATAAAATATCTGCAGCCATGAGCATTGGATAGGTAAACAATCCGCTGTTTACATCAGCTAGAGATTCGGATTTGTCTTTAAAAGAGTGTGCCAGCGTAAGACGTTGGTAGGGAAAGAAACAGTTGAGGTACCAGGCCAGTTCAGTAACTTCGCTTACGTCACTCTGTTTGTAAAAATGTGTTTTTTCTATATCTAGACCACAAGCCAACCAAGTAGCAGCAGTAGAAAAAGTATTTTCACGAAGGGTTTCTCCATTTTTGATTTGGGTGAGGGAGTGTAAATCGGCAATAAAGAGAAAAGAGTCGTCCTCCGTTGCTTTTGCCATTTCAATTGCTGGAAGTACTGCACCCAATAGGTTCCCCAAATGGGGAGTTCCTGTAGACTGTACACCTGTTAAAATCCGTGCCATTTTTTAAATTTAAACAAAGGTACGTTTCCTCGAATAGGAGTGCAACTCTCGTTTAGACATTTTGTCTTATCAGCATACTTTTAGTTTTTCAATAAGAGGGAGGAAGCTCTACTAGAATCAATATCTTTGAATAATGAGAAAGCTCCTGTTGGTTTTTTGGCGGATCTGGTTTTACATACTAACGGCCCTTCCTGTCCTAGTTTTCTTTTTCCCATTGGCTCTTTGTCTTTTGTTTCCTAATGGATATCGAGTTGTCTATTGGGTAGCACGAAACATTTGGTCTCCATGGGTTCTTTTTGGCTCAGGATTTTGGGTTGAGCGTATATCAGATTTCCCCCCAGAGGGGCAAAGTATGATTTTAATCGCCAACCACTCTAGTTATATAGACATCATGCTCATGTTACGAATGCGTAAAACACCTTTTGTTTTTGTTGGAAAGAAAGAGATTGTAAAAATTCCAGTATTTGGATATTTGTATAAACGTGCGGCCATTATGGTGGATAGAAGTAGTGCCAAAAGCCGGTTTGAAGTTTATGAACGCGCACGAAAAGTGATTGACAAGGGGTACAGTATTTGTATTTTTCCTGAAAAAGAATATACGGACGAAACGGTTTTATTAAATCCTTTTAAAAAGGGCGCATTTAAATTAGCAATAGAACATCAGCTACCCCTTTTTCCAATGGTTTTTTATGACTGTAAACGAAAATTCCCTTGGTATACCACTTATGGTTACGGGGGGGCATTACGAGTAAAAGCGTTGAAGGTGATTTCTGTAGAAGGAAAAACAGAAGTTGACATTGAACCTCTAGCTGAGAAAACACATAAAAAAATTAAATCAGAACTTTTGGACGATCCCAAACAAAGTGCTGTTCAAGCGATTCAACTGTGGAAAAAAATAAAAGGGCTTCCTTAGGAATTCAACTCTTTGAGTGTCTCCATTATTTTTTTCTCCAGCTCCTCCATTAACTCTGGGTTGTCTTCGAGTAGTGTTTTAACAGCATCACGACCTTGCCCTATTTTAGTGTCTCCGTAACTAAACCATGAACCACTTTTCTTGATGATTTCATAATTTACTCCAAGGTCAATGATTTCTCCAATTTTTGAAATTCCTTCTCCGTACATGATGTCAAACTCTGTGGTTCGGAAGGGAGGAGCCACTTTGTTTTTAACCACCTTTACGCGTGTTTTGTTACCCATAACTTCTGCCTCAGAACTTTTAATCTGAGTAGATCTGCGGATGTCTAGGCGAACGGAAGCATAAAATTTTAAAGCATTTCCCCCTGTAGTAGTTTCTGGGTTGCCAAACATTACTCCAATTTTTTCTCGCAACTGATTAATGAAAAACACAGTACAATTTGTTTTACTTATGGAGGCGGTCAGTTTCCTCAATGCTTGAGACATCAAGCGAGCATGGAGTCCCATTTTAGAATCTCCCATTTCGCCTTCTATTTCACTTTTTGGAGTGAGCGCCGCTACGGAGTCTACTACCACAATATCGATAGCTCCTGAACGAATCAAGTTGTCTGCTATTTCTAAGGCTTGCTCACCGTGATCAGGCTGAGAGATGATCAGTTCTCCAACATCAACACCCAACTTTTCTGCATAAAAACGGTCAAAAGCATGTTCAGCATCAATGAAGGCAGCAATTCCTCCTTGTTTTTGACATTCTGCAATAGCGTGCAAGGTTAAGGTCGTCTTTCCTGAAGATTCAGGGCCATATATTTCAATGACTCGCCCACGAGGATAGCCTCCTACACCCAGAGCAATGTCAAGTCCCAGAGAGCCTGAAGGAATAGCTTCTACTTCTTCTACTGCTTCATCCCCTAGTTTCATAACCGCACCTTTGCCATAGGTCTTATCCAGTTTGTCTAGGGTGAGCTGAAGCGCTTTAAGTTTTGCGTTTTTTTGATCTGACATAACGTACTTTTTGGCTAATGTACAGTTTCTTCATACTGCTTCCAAGTCTGTTTAAGCTCCATTATTAACAATTTTTCGTAGGTTTAAGGGATTAAAATTTTTGACATGAAACGATTCCTTTTTTTATTCACTATTGTGTTGAACCCATTGTTTGCACAAGACATACTTCCCCTGCGTGAGCGGGCAGCACTAATTGATCAAATTCAAGAAGAGCGTATCCAAAAATTACTGCCTCAACTGATGGAAGAACAAGATATTGATCTTTGGGTAATGATTACCAGAGAATACAACGAAGATCCAGTGGTTAAAACCTTACTTCCCCCGACGTGGCTCAACGCAAGAAGAAGAACCATTTTAGTGTTTTCTAAAACCAAAGACGGGGTTGATCCTGTAGCCATTACACGCTACAATTTTGGCAACAACATTCGCTCCATTTGGGACAAAGAAAAACAGCCGGACCAATGGAAGGCCTTAGCAGATTATATTGTCAGTCAAAACCCGAAAAAAATTGGAATCAACTCTTCAGAACACTACGGTATTGCAGACGGTCTAGTTAAAACTGATTATGAAGGTATGATGCAGGCCTTGCCAAAGAAATATCAAAACCGAGTTGTCTCTGCAGAGACTCTAGCAGTTCGATGGATCGAAACGCGTACGCCCTTGGAGATGACACTTTTTAGTCAGTTGACAGAAATAACACATAATATAATCTCCGAAGCTTTTTCAACAAAAGTCATTACACCTGGAGCAACAACAACGGAAGATGTGGTATGGTGGTTACGTGAAAAAGTAGCGGCATTAGGATTAAAAACCTGGTTTCACCCTACAGTAGATGTTCAGCGTACAGGCGCCAGTGATTTGTATGCTTTTGATGGACAATCTAAATTTGACGTGATTCAGCCAGGGGATTTGGTCCATTGCGATTTTGGGATTACCTATTTGACTTTGAATACAGACTGTCAAGAATTGGCTTATGTTCTCAAGCCGGAGGAGACAGAGGCTCCCGAATTTTTAAAAGAGGCCTTGCGTCAGGGAAATGCGGTACAAGATGCTTTAACAGATAATTTTAAAAAAGGCCGTAGCGGTAACGAAACCTTATTGATGGCATTGGAATCCAGTAAGGCTGCAGGGCTAAGACCCCAGATTTATACCCATCCATTAGGCCTTTACGGACACTCTGCTGGAACTACCTTTGGAATGTGGGATGCTCAGGAAGGGATCCCCGGTTCTGGAGAACACCCTCTTTATGAAAACACAGTTTATGCTATTGAGCTCAACGCTAAGGTTTATATTGAGGAGTGGAAAAAGGATGTTAGGGTGATGTTGGAAGAACCCGGGTATTTTGGTCCAGATGGCTTTCGCTATGTCAATGGACGTCAAACAAATTTAATTTTGATTGGCAAGAAGCACCCCCATTTGGATTGAGGGTTGGCATAGTATTTGTCTTGGTTTATAAAATCAATTTTATGAAATCTGCCCTATTTCTTTTGCCTTTTTGTTGGCTTTCTCTTTTTTTACAATCTTGTGAAAATAATATGGGAGAGCCTTTACTTCAAACAGAGTCACTATTGGGGCATTGGGACATTGAGGGAGGCGGTACGTTTTTTATAGATGAAGAAACGCTTTCTTTTACTTCAGGATGTAATCGCATCTTTGGGAACTATATACAGGAAGGGAATACCCTTAAAATTGCTTCATTAGCAACAACACTTATGGGATGCCTGGATCAGGATCAGGATACAAGAGAAGCCGAGTTAGCATCTTTATTAAGCGAAGCAAAACTGACGTATCGTTTTGAAAATAATAAGCTCGTCTTTTTAAACTCCTCAAACCAGGTTGTCTTGATTTTAACACCTCCGATTTCTGCTGACTTAGTCAACAGCTGGAACCTTAATTCGATAAGAACAGAAAATGGCGTGGTTTCCTCAATATTTGACGCAGAAACAGGACTGACTTTTTTTTCTGAAGGCACGATTCAATTAAAAACAGCATGTAACAGTGGGGGAGCTGAATATGCGCTTATAGAAAATACGCTTTTTTTTAAAGGACTGTTCCTTACAGAAATGGCCTGCGAGGCTGAAAGAAACCGAAGAGAAGAGGAGTTCGTACAAGCCTTAAATGAAATAGACAGTTATTCCATACTCCGGAAGATGCTTTACCTCGAAAAGAAGGGAGAAGTATGGATCACCTTGAGCTTAAAGGAGTAGGAAAGTGAAGAGGTGTTAAGACAGCTTTTTTGTCCCATAGCCTTTTCATAATGAGGAGAACATTAATTTTCTACCTTTGCACTTCACTTAAACCGTTTATAGCATGCAACTGTACAACAAATTAAGTGCGCAAGAACGAGCTCAAATGTTAGAACAAGCAGGGACAGAACGCCTGACCCTATCGTTTTATCAGTACGCGCACATTGGCAATCCAAAATTGTTTAGAGATCATTTATTTTTATCTTGGAATCCATTAGAGGTTTTGGGACGTATTTATGTAGCTTCAGAAGGGATTAACGCCCAGCTTTCAGTACCAGCACCCTATTTTGAAGCTTTTAAAAGTCATTTAGACAGTATCTCCTTTTTACAAGGTGTCCGTTTGAATATTGCTATTGAACAAGATCTCAAATCGTTTTTAAAACTCACAATCAAGGTACGAGATAAAATTGTAGCTGATGGGTTAAACGACAGTAGTTTTGACGTAACTCAAAAAGGGGAGCATCTGAACGCCCAAAATTTCAACCGTATGTTAGAAGACCCCAATACAGTTTGTGTAGACATGCGCAATCACTATGAAAGTGAAATTGGGCATTTCAAAGGAGCAATTACACCAGACGTTGATACTTTTAGAGAATCACTCCCTATTATTGAGGAAGATTTGTCTGAACACAAAGAAGACAAAAACCTGTTGATGTATTGTACAGGAGGTATTCGCTGTGAAAAGGCATCCGCTTATTTCAAACACAAAGGGTTTAAAAAGGTATACCAACTGGAAGGAGGGATTATTGAATATGCTCGTCAAGTAAAAAATCAAGGGTTAGAAAATAAATTTTTAGGTAAAAATTTTGTTTTCGATGAACGCCGTGGCGAACGAATATCTGAAGACATCATCGCACAATGTCATCAGTGTGGTGCTCCTTGTGACAATCACGTCAACTGTGTAAATGAAGCCTGTCACCTCTTGTTTATTCAGTGTGAATCTTGTTCGGAAAAGATGAATCAATGCTGCTCAGATGCCTGCAGGGAGATCGTTGCCTTGCCAGAAGAAAAGCAAAAAGCTTTGCGCAAAGGAACTCACAACAGTAATAAAATTTTTAAAAAAGGAAGGTCTGAGGTGCTTAAATTTAAACAGTAAATTAAGAGTTTGTTGTCATTGGTTTCATAGAAATCCCTGTATATTTATTGTCTAAATAGGTCTAATTTACATGAGTTGTTCCAGCTGTTCTACTTTCAAAACAGGAACTCCACGAGGATGTGGGAACAACGGCAGTTGTGGGAGTGGCAGCTGCAACAAGCTGACTGTTTTTGATTGGCTTGAAAACATGCAAACACCAGAGGGAACAAAAACAGTCCCTTTTGTTGAGGTGCGATTTAAAAACAGCAGAAAGGAATATTATCGATATCCTACTAACCTTATACTCAGAGCCGGAAATTTGGTCATCACGGCCTTAGAAAAAGGATATGATTTAGGGATAGTCTCCCTGTCTGGGCCTTTGGTTGCAGTGCAGATGAAGCGTAAAAAAGTAAAACCCACTAGTGAAAGAATAGGGACTATTTTACGGTTAGCAGATCAAACAGAAATCGATCTATGGCAGGCAAATAGAGCTAAAGAAGAGCAAGTCCAAAAGCGGGCTAGAGAGCTTGCTATTGCATTAAAACTCAACATGAAACTTTCCGATGTTGAATTTCAAGCAGATGGCAAGAAGGCTACTTTTTACTATACCGCAGATCACCGGGTAGATTTTAGACAACTGATTAAAGACATGGCTAGAGAGTTTTCTATTCGTATTGAAATGCGTCAAATAGGGTTGAGACAGGAAGCTTCTCGACTGGGAGGCATAGGTTCTTGCGGAAGGGAGCTGTGTTGTTCTACTTGGTTAACCGATTTTAGATCGGTTTCCACAGCTGCAGCTCGATATCAGAGACTCTCATTAAACCCCCAAAAGCTTGCTGGACAATGTGGGCGACTTAAATGCTGTTTGAATTACGAGTTGGAAACTTATCGAACTGCAGTAAAAGCCTTTCCAAAAACAGAGACAAAACTTTACACGGAAAAAGGGACGGGTGTCTTTCAAAAAATGGATATTTTTAAAGGATTCTTGTGGTATGCCTATAAAGACGAATGGGTCAATTGGCATAAACTGTCAATAACATCCGCAAACGAGATTATAGCGCTTAATAGAGAAAATAAAAAAGCACGAAGTTTAGAGGCTTATGCTGAAACCCCTTTAAGTGCAACTGAGGAAGCGCTTTTTGAAACAGCTGTTGGACTAGAGGATATTACCCGATTTGACACTAAAAAAAAGCCGAATAGAAAAACAAAAAGAAGACGACTTGAAAAGAATAACAAGAAATAAAAAGCTCCTTCTTTATAACACGCTGTTGCTTTTCCTTGTGTGGAGTTGTCATTCAGAGAAAGGCTACACAGAGTATAAAAGTTTAGCAAATGAGGGTTTAGGAACCTCTGCAGTAGTGTTTGAATTGCCAGAAGCAGCAGTACAATCCGGATCAAAAAATGTATTTTTACGACTTCAAAACAACAACAGCTATCCGTTCTCTAATATTTTTTTGCTCGTGAGCCTTACAGCAGGCGATGAATTGGTAATTCAAGATACTTTGGAGTATGCTATGGCTGCTCCAGACGGCACTTGGTTGGGCAAAGGGTTTACAGAAGTAAAGGAAAGCAAATTGTGGTGGAAAGAGGGGGTTGTTTTTCCAGAAAAACGACCATTAAAAATTAAGGTAGCACAGGCGGTACGCAATAATGGATCTGCCGAAGGCGTTTCAACACTAAAGGGGGTTCTTTCTGTGGGAATTAGTATAGAAGATCAGTAAAATGGCGAAGAAAAAAAACAGCAAAGACAGAGGCAACAGTCAAAGAAACGTAAGGTTGATTTGGGGGTTGTTTTTATCTGGGCTTGTAGGGGTGGTTCTCTTGTTTGGTGGGGCAGCTTTGGGAATTTATGGCCCCATGCCGGACTTACAACAATTGGAAAACCCAAAAACAAATCTAGCCACACAGATACTTTCTTCGGATGGAATTATTCTAGGAAAGTATTATTTTGACGATAACAGAACACCTATTGCTTTTGAAGAAATTCCAACCACCATGGTGGAGGCTCTTATCGCTACAGAAGATGAACGTTTTTACGAACATTCTGGTATCGATTGGCGGGGAACTTTACGCGCTTTCGTTTTTTTAGGAAAACGCGGAGGGGCAAGTACCATAACGCAACAGCTTGCCCGTCAAATTTTTGTTGGAGTGCGTTCTAGAAATATTGTAAAAACAATACTTCAAAAGGCACAAGAATGGGTGATTGCAGTGCAGTTAGAACAACGCTACACCAAAAAGGAAATCGTATCCATGTACCTTAACAAGTACGATTTTGGCTATCAAGCCGATGGGATTAGATCTGCAGCAAAAATATTTTTTAACAAAGCCCCACAAGAGCTTACTATTGAAGAGTCAGCCACTTTGGTAGGAATGTTAAAAAACTCTTCACTGTATAACCCTATTCGAAGACCCGAACGAGTCAAAGAACGAAGAAACATCGTTTTTCAACAAATGGTTCGCAACAATCTGATCACTGAAGAAGAGCGGGATTCGTTAACACAACTTCCTCTAGAAATTAGATTTACACCAGAATCACATAGAGAAGGCCTTGCGACTTATTTTAGAGCTTATTTAAAAGAGTTTATGGATGATTGGATTGAAAAAAATCCAAAACCCGACGGGAGCAATCACAATTTATACCGAGACGGACTGCGTATATACACGACTCTAGATTCTCGGATGCAACAATTAGCAGAAGATGCGGTTAGTGATCATATGAAAAACCTTCAAAAAGAATTTTTCAGACAAAATACCAAAAGACAAAATCCGACCGCTCCTTTTCTAGACTTGAGAGAAGGAGAGATTGACACCCTTTTAGAACGAACAGCATACCGAAGTGAACGGTGGCGAAAAATGAAACTGGCAGGTATTGAGGAAGAAGCTATTTTGGCATCATTTAAAAAGAAAGTTCCAATGCGTGTTTTTAGTTGGAAAGGAGAAATCGATACAGTAATGACACCCATGGATTCTATACGATACTACAAGTATTTTCTTCGTGCTTCACTGATGTCTATGGAGCCACAAACGGGTCATGTAAAAGCTTGGGTAGGAGGATTCAACTACAAGCATTTTCAGTACGATCAAGTCAAACAAGGGAGAAGACAAATTGGCTCTACGTTCAAGCCTTTTTTATACGCAACTGCTATAGATCAGCTCAAGCTGTCTCCTTGTGACTCCCTGCCCGATGCACTGTATTGCATTGAGCCGATGAAGCATGGCAATATAGACGCTTGGTGTCCAAAAAACTCTGGAGACAAATACGGGCAAACACGAACGTTAAAAAACGCACTGGCAAATTCTGTAAATACAGTTAGTGCTCGAATAATGGATTTAGTAGGACCACAGCCAGTTATTAATTTGGCTCGAAAAATGGGGATTACTTCTTATTTGCCTGCAGTCCCTTCTATCGCTTTGGGAACTCCAGACATCAGTCTTTTCGAAATGGTGGGGGCATACAGTACTTTTGCCAATCAAGGCATTTATGTCAAGCCGATAATGATTACTCGCATAGAGGACAAAAACGGACGCGCACTTTACGAGGTGTTGCCCGAGACAAAAGATGTATTGAGTCAAGAAGCGGCTTATGTTACGGTTAATTTAATGCAGGGAGTTACTGTTGCAGGTTCTGGAGCACGATTACGTCATGCTGGTCTTGAAAAAACAAATGCCATATATAAAAATGTGGTTACCGGTTATCCTTATATTTTTGAAAACCCGATTGCCGGTAAAACAGGAACAACTCAAAATCAAAGCGATGGATGGTTTATGGGGATGGTTCCCAATCTGGCAACAGGAGTTTGGGTAGGCGGAGAAGACCGTTCGGTACACTTTAAAGAAATTGCTTACGGTCAAGGAGCCACAATGGCATTGCCTATTTGGGGAAACTACATGCGATCCTTATATGAAAATCCAGAATTTGGCATTTCAACGGAAGACTTCCTCGCTCCAGAAAACCTGAGTATTCCAGTAGATTGTGAAGAAGTGTCGGATGCAAATGCTAAAGAGAAAGCAAAGCCAAAAGCCGACCTAGATGCACTCGGATTTTAATCTTGTTGATCTGAAGCAAACCACTCAGCATAAGACGATTCTGTCTCTCTTAATTTTAGGTGATGAAGGCTCAGATGATTGGGAAGCTGGGTTTTTATTTTCTCGGCAAAGTCGATAATCATCCTTTCACTTGTAGGCTGATAGCCCACCCGCTGAATCTTATGACCCCTTTGTTCCATAACGTCTGCCAATTCTTTATGTGGAGAGTTTACATTGAGAACAGTAGCGTGGTCAAAAGGTTTTACAATGGTTTCGTTAACGATTTCTTTCAGGTCACTAAAGTCCATTACCATTCCAAATTTTACATTTCCTGAGTCTTTAATGGGAGTTCCAATAACAGTAACAGAAAGTTTGTAACTGTGTCCGTGAACATTTCTACACAAGCCGTCGTAGCCATAAAGCGCATGTCCTGTTTCAAACTTAAACTCTTTTGTTATTCGGATTAGTTCACTCATTTGATTTACAATGAATTAAGAAATATTTGTGTAGCTTCATTTAAGAGAAGATTAGCAGTGATTTTTGCATTGTTTGGGAGTAATGTTTCCCAGTGATCGGTATTTTTCCAATGTAATGCTCTCAGGTTTTTAATCGCTTCAGGAGCATAACTTGATAGGCGTTGTGCGGTTTCTTTAACTTGCCTATTGAGCTCTTCTTCAGTAGCAACCACTTTGTTATACATGCCTTTTTCCTCTGCCCACAAAGCGGATTTCCAACTTTCAGCTTCAAGGGAGAGATGTGCAAAAGCGGCGGTCCCTATTTTTCTGGAAACAGCCGGTTCAATTACATAAGGTCCTAAACCAATAGATAATTCAGAAAGTTTTACTTGGGCACTCTCTTGTGCAATAGCATAATCACAGGCAGCCACAAGACCTACTCCTCCACCAACAACTTTGCCTTGTACACGAACAACAACAAATTTATCAGAAGTTCTGATGGCGTTTATGATACGAGCAAAACCCATGAAAAACGCTGTAGCTTCCTCTGCGGTTTTTAAGCTTTTCATTTCGGAAAATGAGGCTCCTCCGCAAAAGGCACGGTTTCCAGCACTTTGAAGTACTATCGTTTTTACTTCAGGATGTTTTTTCAATTGTTGGAATTGAAAGAGTAAGTCGTTTAGCAATTGTGTAGGTAGTGAATTGCCCGCAGGGTTACCAAATTCCAAAGTACCACAAGAAGCATCAATAAAATGTTTTACGTAGGGTTCCATCGTTGTAAAAATACATAAACTCCACACGCTTCTAAAACTTTTTGAAGACCTCTTAATAAAATTAGCACAATACCACGATTTCTTTTTTTATTTAAAAACAACTGCGGCAATAAAATTCCTTAAAAAGAGAATAACTTACTTTAACTCTTGGTATTTTTGTAAAAAAAAACAATGAAACACATTCTTGTCCCTTTTGGAATATCAGATTTCGCAGAATCCACCCTTACCTATGCTTTGGATTTGGCCAAAGTAATGCAATCTACCGTTTATGTTATTGATGCATATCCCCCTCAGGCGACACTTACCACAATGACCAACCTTAACGCTCGCCTAGCGAAGGAAAACATACAACGCATACGAACGATATTGGACAAAATAGCAGTTGAGGATGTGGAGGTAAAAATTATAGAAAGTGAAGGAGACCTCATTGAAACGGTAAAGAAATTAAAGCAAACCATAGGGATTGATTTAATTGTTACAGCCCCTTTAAATAATGAGATTAACGATGAAGTTTTTCTGGGTAGAATTGCGGGAAGTTTGATTAAAAGAACAACGATCCCGGTTCTTGTAGCACCATTAGGAAAGGCCTTTACCCCTCCAAAAAAAATGTTACTTGCCTTTAAAACAGGAGAGGTAAAAGACACGGCAACGTTAAAGCCCATGATTGCTTTTCAAAAAAAATTCAAGACCAAATTGAAGCTGTTGTTGGTAAAAGTCCCTGGCTTTGCAAACCGCAATCACCATTTGGATGATGCACTGGTACAACGATCTGAAGGGCTTACTTTTTCTGAAAACGCTACTGTTTACCAGGGTGTATTGGAACACTTTCAAGCCAATAAACCCGATCTGTTAGTTGCATTTAAGAGAGAACGTGGTTTTTTTGAAAAACTATGGGAACCCGACAGGATCTATAAAAAAGACTTCTATTGTACCATCCCTCTTTTGGTGCTTAAAAACATAGATTAAAAGTTGTTAAACCGTTTGTGTTTTTTTGTTTTGCTGTTGATCGGGGTCCTCTCAAAAGCAACAGCACAGCAATATATAGGGCTCAATGTTGACAATGATCTTTATTTTGGCATAGACCGGTATTACAGTAGTGGTATTTTTTTGGAATACGGCAAGCAGCGTGAACTTTTAAATGATTCTTTGTATCGGTATAATTGGGTTTCTAGACACTGGACTTTGGGGCAAGAAATCAATACTCCCGCATTAAGGCTAATTGAAGACAAAAGCCGCATGGATTATCCTTATAATGGGTGGTTGTTTTTAGGCTTTGAAGAAAACCGTTTCAAAACACCTGATTTTGGTTATGGATGGGGAATGCAAGTGGGAACTACGGGAGCAAATGCCTCACTGGCTAAATTTTTTCAGAACACTTACCACATCTACATCCTTAATCTTGAACCTTTGAGTTGGGCAACAGCACTACCTCAAGCGTTTCATTTAAATGCTAAAGCATTACTTTTTTGGGGGAAGGCACTGAGCTCTAAGGTCAAATGGGTGGGGAGACATCAACTTCAGACAGGGAGCTTCCGAACAACCGCCCAATCGCGTGTAGGATTGCAGCTGGGATCGTTGCCTGGATTGCCCTTTTTTGGCAATCGCCTTGAAGCAATTCAAAACGGTCTTTCCTTTTTCTTGGGATCCATGCTGGAATACAGTTTACACGATTATTCTCTCTCTGGAAGTTTGATTCGGCAAAACAGCCCTTTTACACTAGAAGCTGCTTCTTTACGCAGCCATTATCAGGTTGGATTTATTGGATTTTACCAGCCCTGGAAAATTCAGGTGCTATTAAATAATAGTAGCCCTTATATGACTACCCAAAAGTACAGGCGCCACCCTTTTTTGAACATCACTTTAAGTTATTTATTTTAGCAAAAAATTTTATTATGCGAACGATATTCTATGCCCCACTACTAGCGCTTTTATTTACTTCATGTTTAGTTGTCAAAGTATACCAAAGCCCAAAACCCTCTTTAGAAAATAAACCATTGACAGTGCATCGATCTATGATAGGTTCTGGTGAGATGGTCGATCTCGGAGGGCAGTTACCACATGAGATTTTATTCTTTTCTGAAGAGAAAGCGCCTAAAGCCGTTTTTTTTCAATCGGAAATGGTAGCATCAGACTCCTTAGACTCAAAAAACATTTGGGTTCAAAAGAATCCAAAAAAAAGCATTTTTATCGTAACAGACAGTATCGCCCCACTAGTAGTCATTGATGGACAAATTAGAAAAGAAAAGAATCTAATGAATTCATTACATCCCGATTCTATAGAGTCTATTAATGTATTAAAAGGGGAATCTGCACTAGAAAATTATGGTGAGGAAGGAAAAAACGGAGTTATTGAAATTACTTTAAAAAAGAACTAAATCAACGTTTGCTTCCCGAGCGCCAAATGGTGTATGCTATGCCCAAACGGAATCCAGAAGTAGTATTCGTTTGTGGTTGAGTAAGGGGACTTTTTCTTGTTGCCCAGATATAATGAAGGGAGAAGGTTCCACCCCAGAAAAAGTGATATTCTAATTGAAGAAAACCACCAAAGGTGTTGGAGAAGACCTCTAAGGGGTATGTCTCCTTGCGCTTAAAGGGTTCTTTTTTTACCCAAAACGCCCCTTGTTGGTAGAGGTTATAACTTCCACCCAACCCTATACTGATTCTGGAAGTGGGGTGTAACTTTAATCCCAAAGGAAAAGTGAGGTATTTTAAATGATCGATACCTAAAGAATCCCCAACAGCATAGCTGTAAGCAACGGGTGTAAAACCTACTCCGCTTTCTAAGCCAACGGTACTAGACAGACGATATTCCAAACTCAAGCGGCCCCCCACTGTAAATTCTGGAGTTGTAGAATTCAGGTCTGTGTTGAATCGATTCAGCTCTATCCTAGGCTGTAGTGTCCATCTGGAAAACTTACTGTCTAGCGCAGGGCCTCTGTTATACTGCTGAATCAAAAGCCCACTCCCTTGACCAAAACCCCAACTGAAAGCAAACAAAAAGAAGGTAATGTAGCGTGAAGAGGTTGCTTTCATAAAATAGGTTTTCTATATAAACTCTTTTTTTTAAAAATTGTTTGCCTACAACAATTACAACAAATTCAAGAGTGTTAAGTAAACTCTTTATTTTTTGATTAATAAAGGATTCAATTTAACCCCTTTTAACGACTTTAGAAACAGTAAAAATTTAAAATCAATAAAACCAGTATAAGTGTGGCTGAGGATTTTGGTTGAAATGGAATTGGAAATTACATATTAGTTTTTCTTATTCAAATACTTTAAAAACAGGGGTAAAGTAATCTTAGAAAAAGGCAAAATAAAAAGAAGTGTGATAGCCCAAAACTCTTTATAGTTGATCGGTAATTTAATTAGGGTCTTCATTTTAACACTTCTTTTACTAACTATAATACATTGACGCAAATATCAGGGTAGGCGCATTTTAAAATATTAAGAGAAAAACAGCAAATCATTAAAA